>JAUWTT010000472.1 GCA_030614585.1 Acidobacteriota bacterium | reverse complement strand
TTCTCCAAGTCATGAATATAACGGATGTCGAAGACAAGATCATTGCCCGGGCGAGGGAAGAGGGTGTCTCGATCGGTGAGTATACGGAGAAGTACGAGAAGGCCTTCCTGGAGGACTTGGAGACGCTGCGGATTGAGCAACCTGAGATCATGCCCAGAGCTACTGAGCACATTGAAGTAATGATCGATCTGGTTTCCAAGCTCAAAGAGGGCGGCTTCACCTACGAACGAGACGGCTCAACCTACTACCGAATCGACCGATTCAATGACTACGGGAAGCTTTCGCAGCTGAATCCTGATGACATTCGACCAAGTAGCCAGGTTGACGACGACGAGTACAGCAAGGAAGATCCCAGAGATTTCGTCTTGTGGAAAGCTCGGAAGGAGGGTGAGGAGGAGTGGGAATCACCCTTTGGCCCTGGGCGTCCGGGTTGGCACCTTGAGTGCTCGGCAATGAGCATGAAGTATTTGGGAGAGTCTTTTGACATTCACTGTGGAGGAGTGGATTTGGTCTTTCCCCATCACGAAAATGAGATAGCCCAGAGTGAGGGAGCGACGGGAAAACCGTTTGTCCGGCACTGGGTCCATGCAGCCCACCTTATTGTCGAGGGCCAGAAGATGTCCAAGTCTCTTGGAAATTTCCTGACACTGAGGGATCTTCTGGACACTGGTTGTAATCCGGGTGCTCTTCGTTACTTGCTGGCCTCCGTCCATTACAGACGCCAGCTCAACTTCACTTCCGACGGGTTGGAACAGTCGCGAGCTTCGATCCACCGGGTGGATGACTTCGTACTTCGAGTCAGGGAGGTCGCAGACGGGGTTCCGACAAACGACGAAGTGTCAGAGCGCGTAGAGCTGGCACGGAAGCGATTCGAAGATGCGATGGACGAGGATCTGAACACTTCGGCGGCTCTCGCAGCTCTGTTTGAGTTGGTGAGAGATGCCAATGTTCGACTGGAGAGCAAGCAGGTAGGGTCATCCAACCGAGATGAGATCCTGGCTTTCCTACAGGACGTTAACCAGATCTTTGATGTGTTCGAAATCGAGGAACTCGAGCTCGGGGATGAGGAGATAGCGCGTCTAATGGATGAACGGGAGAAGGCGCGGCGCGACCGGGATTACGGCAGAGCTGATGAGATTCGAGATCTACTTCAAGAACGCGGGATCCTCTTGGAAGATACCGGAGACGGAACACGATGGAAAAGACGGGACTGATGATTGAGGCGCAGCACGTGAGAGAAGTGCTTTCCCGATGTATGCTGGCAGATGGCTTGGATCTTGTAATTGATTTTGATAAGAGCCAGGGATCAAGAATCTATAACGCTCCTACCGGAGAGTTCTTTGTGGACTTCTTTGGGTGTTTTGCCACCATTCCCTTGGGTTACAACCACCCGCGGCTCCGTTCTCAGGAAACGGTCAGAGAATTGGGGAGAGCCGCAATCCAGAAGCCTTCGAACTCCGATCTTTACTCCATCGAAATGGCCCGCTTTGTCGAGACGTTTTGCCGAGTGGCAAAACCCCAATACATGAAGTACTTGTTCTTTATCGAAGGCGGATCACTCGCCGTCGAGAATGCTCTCAAAGTAGCCTTTGACTGGAAGGTACGAAAGAACTTATCCGCCGGATCAAGCGCGGAAAAGGGCTTCAAGGTCATTCATTTCCGACAGGCTTTTCACGGCCGTTCTGGATACACTCTTTCTCTCACGAATACCGCTGACCCCCGAAAGACTCAGTACTTTCCTAAGTTCGAATGGCCCAGAGTCCTGAATCCCAAATGCAGGTTTCCTCTGGAGGGCGACAACCTGGATCGGGTCAAAGAAGCTGAAAGGGAGTCGCTTCAACAGATCCAGACCGCCATCGACGAGAATCCAGGCGACATAGCTTGTATTCTCCTGGAACCAATTCAGGGAGAGGGCGGGGACAACCATTTCAGGCTGGAGTTCCATCGAGAATTGCGCAGAATATGCGATGAGAATGAGATTCTGTTGATATACGATGAAGTTCAGACCGGTCTTGGCTCGACGGGGACGATGTGGGCGGCAGAACACTACGTCCAGCCCGACATAATAGCTTTCGGTAAGAAGGCGCAAGTTTGTGGAATCATGGTGGGCGAGCGGGTGGATGAGGTCCCTGATAACGTTTTCCATGTATCCAGCCGGATCAACTCGACGTGGGGTGGAAACCTCGTGGACATGGTTCGGTGCCGCCTTCATTTGGAAATTTATGAAGATGACAGGGTTGTGGAGTACTCCGCCAAGCTTGGAGAGACGCTTATGAAGGAACTCTGGGTTCTGGAGAGCAGCTTTCCGGAGCTGGTATCGAACGTCCGCGGCCGGGGGCTGTTTTGTGCTCTGGACCTCCCGGACAAAGAGACCCGGGATCGGTTTGTTGAGAGACTCTTCGAGAACCGCTTGGTCATGTTGGGCTGTGGCGATCGATCGATTCGTTTTCGCCCGGCTCTAAACATTCCCGAGGAAGATCTGTTCCGTGGCCTGGATATCATTCGAAGAACGCTAAGAGAAGAGAGTTGACTGCTCCGTAGCTGGATATGCCCAAATGCACGGAACTTCGAACTTCCGCTTGTCCGGTTTGAGCAACAGGCCCTCAAGACCCAAGACTCAGGCCTCAAGCCTATTCACTCACATGAAGCCGGAGTAGTGCCTGAGACAATAATCCCTGGAGTCGTGAGTCTCGATCGCAATTAGGTCGAAGCGTATTGGCAGGTCGTACAGTTCATGTCGTTCCACAAAGGAATAGGCGAGTCTCTCCAGCTGATCCCTTTTTTTACCGTCCACACTTGATTCGGGTGAAAACTGGGTCGGGGCGTGTCTGGTCCTCACCTCAATGAAAACCAAGTCGGGCCCATCGTAGGCGATAAGGTCCAGTTCACCCTGGCGAGTCGTCCAGTTGCGAGCGACGATGTCCCAACGCCTGAAGAGAAGGTATTTGAGGGCAATCCATTCCCCGAAATCCCCCAGCCGTACCCCCTTCTTCCTTGCCAACCAGGCTTGAATTCGACCGACTTTGCCGTTTCGGGTCTGAAGTTCCATCATTGCTCAGCTTCTATTACGTTCGTCACCCGAAAACTGCGAGAATGGTCTCGAAGCCACGGGATTCAACCACCAAATCACGAAATCACTAAGCTCTCCTTGTGTCTTTGTGATTTAGTGGTTAGTCTTCGATCACCGATAACCGATGACCGACAACCGGTCCGCCTCTCTTGAACGAAAAGCCTCCTTTATTGCATAATATTTCTTCCTTCTGAACGAGCGGGAATAGCTCAGCTGGTAGAGCGCAACCTTGCCAAGGTTGATGTCGCGGGTTCGAGTCCCGTTTCCCGCTCCATTTCTTTTCCGTAGGCTGTAGTTCATTAAGTGTGCCTCTGACTTGCCCAGCGTTCCTTACCTCTCTCTGGTCGGAAAAAGGTTGCCGGTTTTGCCGAGCAGGTTTACAATAAGAGACAAGCTGTTTACCGAAGTACGGTCCTGACTCAACCTTTTCCTCTGGATCGGTCCGAGTCAGGGCCGGGAATATGTAACTCCGTGCCTGGTTACCTCATGGCCTCATATCGCTGCCCAAAAGGCCACTTATTGCATCGATTGCGACTTCGAACCATACAGGGTAGTCGCCTGAGCGCTGACCTTGGAAAGGTTCAGTGCCCTATCTGCCGCTCGGCTTGGTGTGAATGTATAGAGCACGGGAAATACGCCGGGTCTCCGCCCTGCCCGAACTGCGGCAAGTCCTCTATAGCTTCTGAAGGAGGGCTGATGAGGTCAACTGTAGGCCCTGACATAGGGGGGAACCCACGTGCGAGATGCGACGACAGGACCGAGGGGTGTTAATAGGTGACAAGTTCCCTAGCGTTTTGGCAGCTTTGCGTGAAATAAACCTGTCTCACGCCAAGGCGCTAAGAGCGCCAAGGGAAATGGGAAGTCTCCACAGTCCCAGCGACTTATCTTCAAAGCCTTCTTCGGGACAGTCCTCATTCAAGAGCAGCAAGGGTTTCCTGAGGAGAAACGGAGGGGCTTCGAGGTTCAGAGGACGC
>JAUWTT010000351.1 GCA_030614585.1 Acidobacteriota bacterium | reverse complement strand
GGCTCGGGTCCTTAGATTGAAATAACCAATTCGCCCGCCTCCGCTACTCGCAGGAACTCTTTCAAACTTACCCCGTATAACAATTAGGGGTGTTTCTGAACTAAAGGAATTCTAGAAATGAGCCTTTCGATTAGGGGCCTTTTCCTGCCTCTACTCTCAATCACAGCAAACCTTAAAGCGACTGAGTATTTCAAGAACATAATGTCTGTAAGAGGAGGAACAGCCATGAATCGGAAGCCTCGCACCCTGCCGGCAATCATCTCGCTTGTGGCCTTGTTCGCCTCGACAATATGTGCTCAGACCGCCCCGAAGCTGACCGGGCCCTATTTGGGACAAACACCTCCGAGGGATACTGCGGTTCTTTTCGCTGTCGGCTATCTTGGCGCAGACCTTCACAGTGGCCCAGTGTTTTCGCGTGATGGCAAGGAGGTATTCTGGTCGCCCCTAGAAGAGAGCACTGGCCATATCCTGACTTCACGATTGACCAATAGCGGTTGGAGTACCCCCCGAGCAATCAAGTTTCCGACCGGCCCACCCAATTCGTTTGAACCTTGCCTGTCCCCTGATGGCACCCGCCTGTTCTTCATCTCCCAAGAGTCCGCCGACAAGGATCATAAGGAGAATATCTGGGTGGTAACGCGAGAGGACGACGGTTGGGTTGCACCTAGGCCAGTTAGTCCCTTGATCAATGCCTTGTCCATACACTGGCAGATATCGGCTGCCGAAAACGGCAATCTGTATTTTCACGCCAGTCCAATGAGGGGTGGGGACATCTATGTATCGGCCTTCGTGGACGGCACCTATCAAGAACCGGTCGCGCTTGGCAGTGCCGTAAACAGCGACTACGGTGAGGGCTCTCCCTTTGTTGCACCGGATGAAAGCTACGTGATCTTCTCTCGAGTGGATCGCAGTTCCTCCCGTAAGGCCGAGTTATTCATCAGCTTTCGCACGTCCGACGGAACATGGACAGAAGCCAAGAGTATGGACAAGTTGAACAGGGACGGTGTTAACGAACTGTGCCCCACTGTCAGCCGTGACGGCAAATACCTCTTCTTCCTGAGAAACACACCTGACGGTTTTAGCCCCCATTGGGTCAGTGCGAGCGTCATTGACGAGTATCGATAATCCGGATCTCATGATGCAGGTCAAATCCTCCCCAAGGGGTTGTGCCTGAATTGTGCCCGCGAGAATCCAACTCAGTCCAACTCCAGCCAACTAAGCGATTCAGGAGCGACGGGATTGTTCTATATTTATCAGCTAGTTACAAAATGGCCCGAAAGGACTTAGAATCCTGTGCGGGTCAGCCTTCGGGAGTACCAGATTCCAAGCACCTAATCTCAAGGATGCGGTAATGCTGTCGGTATAGCGTTTGAATCCCAGTTTGGGAATTGGTCCCTTGGTTCTTCGCCTGAAGGGCGCAGTGCGGGCTCGATCCCCGCCCCGGGCAGTTTAGAACCAATGGGTTACGGGAACTCTGGTTTCGGCCGAAACAGCTGGAATCAGCAAAATGTAACCAAGCATGTAACCGCGACCAACTTATTTCAGGTCACCTGAGCCAGGAAGAGATCCGCTCTACGATAAGAACGCTTGGTTGTCGACGAGAAAGGAGCGCTCCATGGGCCAGATCATCAAAGACATCGGCCTCTCGCGGAATCTGTTAGGTGGGGAATGCTTCACTGGATAAAGAGAACCCTGACTATCCGCTGGTCGACGTTGGCGAGGATGAGAAGCAGGGTGCTGCAAAGGAACACACTAGTGAGAAAGATGATACCAATCTCCGCACTCAGCAGTCGGACAATGGTTCCCCTCCGACAGCCCAGTTTGAAGATCGTTTCAATCTCTCGCTGGCGCAGGCGCAAGGACAACGCAAACACTAATATCATGGCCAGAAATGTCGCTAGAGCGACGACGGAAATGACAGCGTCCAGAACATTTTTGATACGAAAAATATTCTGCAGCAATCCATCGATGACTTCAGACGGTTTGATGATCTGGTGTCGCTCCTCCGGTGACAGGTAACGGCCGCGAAGGATCGTCTCCGATCTGGCATCCTTGGGAAAAACAATGACTGCGGTGATGGGGTAGGCGTTCAAGTCGCCATGGAAATGGAATGCCTCCCGGTTCTCGTCGGTGATCTCGTTGAAATGATAAAGCTTCGACGTCGCTGAAACGTTTTTTTCCGAGCGTTTGTAAATCAGCGTAGGATCGCTCAACTGTGTCACGTCTTGATGCCCGTGTCCGAGACCCTCGATGATCCAGGCGGTCTTCAGATCAACGAAGATGGCGAGATCATCGGAGGTATGGCTCCGCTCCAGGACACCGACGACTTTCATTTTCAGCGGATAGACACCTCCAATATCAAAAACGCTTTCAGGCGATGAAATCACACCGTCCCCTAGTGAAACTTCCAAAGCCACCGCCGCTTCGGCTCCGATTACACATTCGCCGAGTACAGCCAGGCTACGTCCTTCAGCGATTCTGAGCGAACGCATATTCAAATAGTCAAGCGTTGTGCCGATGATCGGAAAATTCCGCATCTTGAAGCGGATATACACAGGGACCGGCAACCCCAGTTCACTTTTGGCGACCCTGTGGGCCGCCTCGAGGGTAATGAACTCGGGAAGTTCGTCACCAAAGTAGAGCGTATTCATAACCAGATCCAACGCACTGCCTTTGGCGCCGACAATCAACGGGGTCACCTCCGCACGGGACATTAGCTGATCTTCGCTCTCTTCGAGCAGCATTTCGAGACCGGTAGGTAGAAACAGGGTGATCGTGATACACGCAATAAGGGTACCCGTCTTTATTTTGTTGAACGAGATGTATTTCCAGGCGAGATAAAGACTGTCTAGCATTCCAAGTTGCGATTTTTGAATTGCGATTGCGGTTTTCCGTAACTCACTCTTCTAATCCGTTTCCGCTTCAACAATTGATTCGGCGATCAGGGATTCAGGATCTGAAATCTTGAAAATTCACTACCCGGTCAAATCGAGGCAACAGCTCATGATCATGTGTCACGGCGAGAAGGGTCGCATCATGGGACTCGACGCTACGGAACAAGAGATCAAGGATATTGCTTTTGTTCACCGGATCGAGATTGCCGGTGGCTTCGTCGGCCAGGATCAGCCGCGGCCGCGGCAGCAGGGCACGGCAGATCGCAGCCCGTTGTTTCTCACCCTGAGACAGATCATTTGCCTTGCGTTTCAGTTTGTCTCCAATTCCCATTTTCGCGGCCAACTGAGCAGCTCGATCACGCACGGTACCGTCAAGCAGAAGGGCGTTGGTTATCCGGTACGGATGAAGGATGTTGTCCAGCACATTCAGGTAGTCCAGAAGCTCGAAATCCTGAAATACGAAGCCTATGGTCCCTATCCGAAAGTCCCGACGATCATCATCTCTAAGGGTATGGACCTCGATCTCGGCGACCCGCATAGTGCCCCGTTCAGGCAGGAGAATACCGGAGATCAGATTCAGCAGTGTCGTTTTTCCTGAGCCACTCGGGCCAATTACCGCCACTTTCTCCGAGTTCGCAACTGTGAACTGGGGAATACTCAATTGAAACTCACCGGAAGGATAGTGGAACTTCAGGTCGCTAATGCTAATCACCGAAAACTCGCTCCAGGGATACGATATTCTCACGCATTACGCTCATGAAGTCCCCAGAATCCGGCAGGTTGCCACACGGATCGAACACGATGCTCCCTACTCCCAACCTTTCCAACTCTTCAACAACTTCAGGTAAAGGTTCGCTTTCCCAAATCATCCACTTTGCCGGATGGTGCTCCAGAAGATGGCCAAACTCCTTCCACATTGCAGGACTAGGAGAAGCATCCGGTTCCCAATGGACACTGACACCCTTCACCCCGTATCGTCGCTCGAGGTATTGATACACGGGATGAGAGAAGACAACGGTTGTCTCAGGCGCTGATGAAATCGTCCTTTCAATTTCAGCATCCAGTTCGGCCAGGTCTTTCTCGAGTGCTGAGAATCGATCTTCAAAGGTCTCCTTATGCTCCGGCAAGATGGTGCCCAGCGCATGCTGAATCGCACGAGCTTGTTCAGCGGCCAACTTGATATCCAGCCAAGTCGTAAAAGCCGTACCCTGATGTTCGTGGTCGCCCTCTGGTCCGTGGCTGTGGGTGACTGTCTCCTCAGATGCAATCAGCTGCTCCTGGAAGTTCTCGGATGTGTCAAACAAGATCGCCTGAGGAAGTGTTACATCGGCCAGCCATTTCTCGTAGGAGGCACCGTTGAGCAGAATGAGATCCGCCTGCTGCATGGCGGCGATATCCTCTGCACCTGGCTGCCAGTAAGCCGGGTCCTCGGATGCCCCGGCCGGAAACTCGACTTTAACCAGCGGTGACGCGAGACGCTCCGCGAAATACTGAAGAGGATAATTGGATACGCAAACGACCGGAATCAGTGCAGGCCCCGACTCGTCCTCCTCCGGCCCTCGCTTCGAGCATACAATAGTCAATGAAAGTAGAAAGAATAGAGACCAAGCCGTGAATCTTCTTACCATTCTTCTTTCTCCAATTCTATCCTGCCCCGAGCAATTTCTTGCCGACCTAGTATAGGCCGGCATCTCCCAGCGAAGCTGATGCCAAGTGACAGAGCGATTGCATCCGCAGGCCACTTTAATAGAGATTTCAACCGCAACAAACTCACTCTATCCAACTCAGGACAATCTAGAGGGGTTCTGGGAGCTTTGTCAAGTTAAGGCGCAGTCAGCCGAATCAGCGACAATCGGCGCATGAAACCGAGCTACAGAACACCGCAGCTCGTCAGAGACTGGTACCGGCACTTCAATCAAATCATGGGAAAAGACCTGGATCCGGAAGTCGTCTATGGAGAGCTACCCTACTCGACCCGAACGACGTTTGAAGCGGTAACTCATGCCGCTATGAATACACAGCTGACTGATCCATCGGGGCAAACTCTAGGAGTTGCTCTAGACCTCGTGCGCCTCATCGAAACGGTTCGTGGGGAATTCCTCAAAGCAAGTGGCGACGTCCAGTTCCCCCTCCCCCACTACGCCAGTTCCTCCGGGTGAATCCAGGCAAGTCCATCAACGTTCTTGAAATGCTCATCAAAGGAAATCAAGTCGGCTCCCGTTTCCATCGCGTGTGCAGCAATCC
>JAUWTT010000089.1 GCA_030614585.1 Acidobacteriota bacterium | reverse complement strand
TCGACGTAATATTGCCTAACCCAATCCCATTTAAAGGGACAGTCCTGACCCAGATGGCGTTTTTCTGGTTCAAGCACATAAGCAGCGAAAAGATCGTTACACACCATTTGATTTCAGTGGATGTGGACGAGTTCCCGTCCAAGCTGAAACCCTTCCGGGATCAACTCAAGGGAAGGTCTTCGCTGGTCACAAAATGCAAGCCTCTTCCAATTGAATGCGTGGTAAGGGGCTACCTTGCGGGTTCGGGGTGGAAGGAGTACCAGGAGTCGGAAGAAATCTGCGGAATACCGCTTCCGGCCGGGCTCACAGAGTCGGATCAACTGCCCGAACCGATTTTCACTCCCGCCACGAAAGCGGAATCCGGGCATGACGAAAATATCAGTTTCGAGAGAGCAGCGGAGATTGTGGGCCAAGACCTGGCGAGCAGGGTGCGCGAGCTAAGCCTGGCCATTTACACGTCGGCCTCCAACTTTGCGCGCACCAAAGGCATTATCATCTGCGATACCAAGTTCGAGTTCGGCCTGGTGGGTGACGAACTGATACTGATCGATGAAGTTCTGACTCCGGACTCGTCACGATTCTGGCCGATGGACTTGTATGAACCGGGACGTCCTCAGGCATCGTACGACAAGCAATACATCAGGGACTATCTTGAAACACTCGACTGGGACAAGACTCCACCTGGCCCTGAGCTTCCATCCGATGTTATCGAGGCGACTTCGAAGCGGTATCTTGATGCCTATCGGAAGTTGACAGGGTCCGAATTACCCACCGGGGGGTAGTCGAATCCTGACGGCAAGGCCGGTTGAAAAGACCTTGGCCAACCAGGCTTCTTGACCGGTCCAATAGAGGGGGGAGGGTTTAGTGAATTATCTTGACGTTATCGCTCTCGTGATTCTCGCCGTTTCCACTCTCACTGCATTCCTCAAGGGTTTTGCAATTGAACTGATCTCGTTGGCTGGAACGGTCGGCGGGCTTATTCTGGCAGTGCTTTTCTACCCACATGCTGCTCAGCTTCTGGTTGGGCTTCAGCTGCATCCAATGGTCGCTGATTTCCTCGGATTCCTTTCGATCTTTCTCGCTTCGGTCATTGCAGGTTCGATTCTGGGAGGAATAACAAAGAGGACTGTGAAAGTACTGAAGTTGAGTTGGCTTGACCGAAGTCTGGGAGCGGCCTTTGGCTTACTGCGCGGCTGCCTGATCAACATCGTCGTCTTTCTTGCCTTCGTAGCATTCCCAATAAATAACGCTGCATTGGAGGGGTCAAAGCTGAAAGACTACTTTTTGCCGGGCGCTCAGCTTCTTGGCTCATACGCCCCTGAAGGTTTCAAACAAAAACTGTTCGACGGCCTCGAATACTTTCAAAAGAATTGGCTCGAGGACGAGCAGCCGGAGCCTGATAAAGACCGAATATGAGTGGAGCTGACACATGGACCGAAGAATGATCAAGCAGGTGCTCGAAGAAGTGATCGACGAGATGCTCGACAAGGGTATCTACTGGCCCGAATTCTCAGCTCAGTTAGAAAAGCTCTACATAATAAATGCTTTGGGCAAGACCAACGGTAGTGTGTATAAGGCGGCCGAGTTAATGGGGATCCATCGGAATACACTCTCGAAGCGCATTCAGGAATACGGGATCGACAAGAGTAAGTTGCGTAGGAAGGCTAGGTAAGGTCTTGTGTCTTGTGTCTTGTGTCTTGTAAGGAGTGTCTTCGTATTCGATGGTGGGTTGTCAACCGAATAAACCACCGATTTCCTTGGTGTCCTTGGTGGTAAATCCCAGAGCTGGGGAACCTCACGGGAGGACCTCTTTTGGACAGGTGTTCGATTACGAGCACCCTCCTTCGCTAAAGCTATGGAGGGCAGGTCTTCCTTCGCTCTGCGAGCTACGGCGCGACAGGCCGAGCACGAATGAAGATACCACGCCTCAAGACCCAAGACCCAGGACCCGAGACTCTTTTCCTAAATCTGAGCCGAAATGACTTTCGAGACGCCTGGCTCCTCCATAGTGACTCCATGAAGTGCCCGAGCCATCTCCATCGTTCTCTTGTTGTGTGTCACGATGATGAACTGCGTTTCGTTACTCATCTCTTCGATGAGAGATCCGAACCGTCGTACATTCGCATCATCGAGCGGAGCATCCACTTCGTCCAGCACACAAAACCGGCTGGGGCGGAACATGAAGATTCCGATCAGGAGAGCTAAAACCGTGAGAGCTTTTTCTCCCCCTGAAAGCAACATTACATTCTGCAGGCGCTTTCCAGGCGGCTGAGCATAGAGGTCGATCCCACATTCAAGTACATCTTCTTCGTCCAAGAGCCGTACACCGCAATCACCACCACCGAAGAGCTTCTGGAACACTTCCTTGAAGTTCAGATTTATGGCTTCGAACGCCTCGCTGAACAGAGCCCTGCTCCTGCGGTTGATCTCCTGAATCGCCTTGGTGGTGTCGGCAATAGATTTCTCCAAGTCCTCCCGCTGTTTCGTCAGAAACTCGAATCTCTCCTGGTGCTCCTGATACTCGGTCAAGGCCGTCATGTTTATGGGGCCGAAGTTCTCCAACTTAGCCTTTAGGGTCTGGTACTGCTCCAGGATCTCGTCCCTTTCGGCTGACTCGAGATCCACTCCCTGAACCGCCTCCACGATGGGGACCCGTAGCTGTTCTATACACTGCGCCTCCAGATTCTGGAGGAGGGTTTCGACTCGGGCGTGCTCGACTTCAACTTCGGAACGTTTGTTCTGCAAAGTCTCTTTTTGTTCTCGAAGTTCTTGAAGTTGTTCCTCGACTTCTTGAAGTCCTTGTTTACAACTGGAGAATCGTTCCTGAACCTCCTTCAGGGAGTCCTCCGCCTGCTTACTCTGCTCAACCAGTGTCTTCAAACGGCTCCGCAACACCTCAATCTCCTGCCCCAAATCGTTCAGCCGTTCTTGACTCTGTTCTTCCCTGAGGTGGATCATTCTCAATCGCGATTCGGTGTCGGAGCGCTGGGAGCGGATTCGTTCCAGAGTTCCTGCCAGAGCCACGCGGCGTTCCTCCAGGACCTTCCGACCCGCGGCAGCGCTATTTACCTGATCCTGAGCTTCTGAGAAGGCGCGTCTCAACCGGGTTAACCCATCTCTCCCGGCTTTGAGTTCCTCCTCTGTTCGAACGCGCCGAGCTTCCAAATCGGCTACGGCTTTCCCAAGGGAGTCCAGCTTCTGGGTCAGTTCAGCGTAATCGAAGTCGATCCGCTCTAATTCCGAGTTCACGGTTGCTACGGCTCTTTCCTGCCGCCGGACTTCCGCTTCACACTGGTCGTATTCATGGTCGAGACCGATCGACTTCTTTTCCACTTGGTACAGGTGGTTTCGGCATCGCTCGAGCCCGGCGGTGGAGTCGCACAGTTCCTTTTTCTTCGCTCCCTTCGCCGCCGTAGCTTTAGCCAGCGCACGCTGCTTTTGACCGACCTTCTTCTCCAATTCCCGCTTCTGTCTTTTGAGGCTGAGTAGTCCCAGCTTGCTGGAGCCGGGGGCAGCGCCAGAAGCCAAACCTCTGGGGGTGAGTGATTCCCCGCCTAACGTGATGAACGTGCTTTCCGGATATGAGTGCGCGAGACCAAGGGCTCGGTCGATATCAGATACAACGACAGATTCAGCACGCTGAGGAAGTACCCGCAAAAAGGCCTCTTCAACCTCCGGCTTCATCTCAATAATGTCGGCTAGCGTTCCGTAAACACCTTCCTCCTCGTACGGAACCTTGTTCAACTCGCGAGGGTGCCGGGGTTTTCCAAATCCATTCGTCGTATAAAGGCTCAGGAAGGTGCATTTCCCTGATTCCAGCGTTCGCAGTTCCGACAATCCACGCACTGCCTCGTCAAGAGAATCCACAAGAACATACTCCAGCTCTCTATCAAGAAACTGCTCGACAAGTCTCTCGAACTCCGGACTCGTTTCAATCGAATCGGCGAGGGTGCCGGCAGTGGGGACCACCTCGTTTTCACTGAGGTGCTGGAGTACCTTTTGTACGCCGTCACTATATTGAGACCGAGTCAACTCGAGTTCCTGAAGCGACTGGAGACGTTCATTGAGTCCAACCTGCTGCCCTTTGAGATCACCCTCTTGAGCGGTCAAGTCGTCCAGTTGAGTACCGAGTTGTTCCTGAAGAATCCTCTTCTCCCTTACTGCTTCCTCAAGCTCTGCCAACTCTGTCCGCAGTTTCTCCAAAAGCAGTTTCTTTTCTCCGGCAACCGAGCGCTGAGCCTCGAGTTGTTCATAAGCACGGGTCCGTTCTTTGTGGAGCCTCTCTGTCTCCCCCTTCAGGCGTTGAACTCGCAGGCTTAGCTGTTCCTCCAGGTTTCGCGATGATGCCGTTTCGGCGGAGATCCGAATGAGCTTACTTCGAAGCTCTTCGAGCCCATCCTCAGCCTTTTCGAGACGCATGACCTTTTCGCCGGCAACATTCTTCCTCTTCTCAACTTCTTCCGCCGACTCGGCTTCCTGTTGCTCGAGGGCCGCGCTTTCCTTTTGAAATCGATCCCACTCCTCACCTATTCCACTCAGTGATTTCTCAAGCGTCACCGCCTCCAAAGAAAGCACTTTCAGCGCATCTTCTGTTTGACCGATCTGCTCCCCGTGATAACGAACAGAGTTTTGCGTCCGATCCAGTTCCAAACTGATCTGCGAGCGCTTTTCCTGAAGTTCAGTCAGCTCACCTTCATACTTTTCACGCTTTCCCACGGCCGCCTTGTAGAAGGCCTCATGCCGCCTGAGTTGACCGGTGACGCCGGTTTCCTTGCCTTTCAACTCTTCAAGTGACTCAGCTAATCTGACCAGCAATCCATGCTGCTCATCAAACTCAATCGCGAATCTCTGCCGCTGAATCTGACGGAACTCATCCTTAAACCGTTGATAGCGCTCTGCCTTGCTTGCCTGACGTTTCAGAGAACGCAGCTGCCGCTCAATCTCTATGACGATGTCATCGACACGCACCAGATTCTGCTGCGCCAGCTCCAGCTTGACCTCGGCATTTCTCCGCTTACTCTTGTAGCCGGTGATTTGCGCAGCCTCTTCAATGATTTGTCTTCTATCCAACGGTTTCGCGGTGAGAAACGAATCGATTTTCCCTTGGGCGATCATCGCGTAACTGGCGTAACCCAATCCGGAATCGTCAAGGAACCTTTGCACGTCCATCAGGCGACAACGTCGCTGATTCACGAAATAGTGACTCTCGCCGGAGCGGTACAACCGACGACTGATCTCCACCTCTTCCGAATCCAACTCGACTCCGCTCAAGAATAGGGGTTCTTCGCCGGTACGTTTAAAATGAAGTTTGACTTCGGCCAAACCGGAACGCTTTCTCTTCTTCGTCCCTCCGAAGATGAACTCGTCCATCTTCTGACCGCGTAGCGATCGGGCTGACTGCTCCCCCAGAACCCAACCGACAGCATCAAACAGGTTTGACTTGCCGCAACCATTGGGTCCGATAATCGCAGTTATCCGTTCCGGAAAGACGACCTTCGTCTTCTGGGCAAATGATTTGAATCCAACTAGTTCCAGCGCTTCTAGTTGCAGCATAAGTGTTGGCTTCTCCACAGGATACGCGTAGTCACGCCAATCATGACAGCCGGCACTGACAAACACTGTACGGCTGTTTGAATCGTTCTTCTGAGAAACAATGCAGGCATTTCAGCGTCTCTTACTGTGGATGCAAAAAACACGAGTTGGACCGGACCACCTGTAAATTCTGTCCAGGAGCAGCTGCTACTGAGCTGCTTCGGAGTAATTGTTTATGATTGCCAGGCCCGGTACCGACCAAGGATCCTTGACTCAGAATTTCGCCACTCGGTATAGTCAGACCTTACAACTTCGAGGGGACTGAGGTTTCCAGAATGATAACCAGACTATTTTGTCCAGTATTACTAGGACTATTCCTGTCTTCCGCAGGCAGCTCTGCTTTTGCGCAGAAGGCCAGTTTTCTTCCTTTGGAAGAGGTGAAGGCGGGTCAAAAGGGCATCGGAAGAACCGTGTTTAAAGGAACTAAGGTTGAGGATTTCGATGTTGAAATCCTTGGCGTCTTGGAGAAGACCGGCCCCAAACAGAACGTCATATTGGCACGCCTTTCAGGCGAGAAGATTGCCCGCGCCGGCGTCTTCGCAGGAATGAGTGGCAGCCCCGTTTACATCAACGATCGGCTGGTCGGAGCTATTGCGTTCGCTTTTCCATTCGCAACTGAGCCTATCGCAGGCATCACTCCAATTCAGGAGATGATCGACGTTTTTAAAGAGCACGTGGGCACTTCGTTCAAGTTGGGCAAGGAAATGAACCCTGCCTCTCTTTACGAAGTCCAGAGTTTCCCATCGTCGCCATTTTCGGCGAGCGACTATTTCTTCAATGTGGGGTCCAGGTTTGCACACCTTGAGAGCCCGGGACAGATGCGTCCCATCGACACGCCACTCAGCCTCTCAGGGTTTTCTCCCGCTTCCGTTCAAGATTTTCTGGGCTATTGGGGGCAACTGGGGATGGTTCCAATGTTGGGAATGGGTAGCGCCAGGCAGGAAGAGTGGGACGATGCGCCACTCGAGCCGGGCTCAACAATCAGCGTCGAACTCGTGAGAGGAGATTTGAACATCGGCGCAAGTGGCACAGTTACCTACGTCAGCGGCAACAAGATCTATGCGTTTGGGCACCCCTTCATGAGTATTGGTTTCACTGAACTTCCTCTTTCCAAGGCCGGAGTGATAGGGATAATCCCAAACCTGATGAACAGCCAGAAGATCTCGGCCTCGATTCAACCGATCGGTGTGATCAAGCAGGATCGCGCCACCGGGATCATGGGAGTCACCGGTGAAGAACCGCAGTTGGTTCCGATAAATCTGTCTCTTACGACCAGCCGGGGTGAGAAGAAGGAGTTCCAATACGAAGTTGTCAACGACACTTTTCTAACACCTTTCCTGGTGGCGTTTACAGTCCACAACAGCATCATTTCCTCTGAGAGGGCGCTCGGAGACCAAACGATTCAGTTGAAGTGCACGATCAAGCTCAAGGATCAGCCTGTCGTGACCTTTGAAAACAGTGTCTCCGATCTGACAAGTACTCCAGCGATCGCTGCAGTTACAGCAGCTGCACCTGTTAACTTCATTTTGAACAGTGGTTTCGACAATATCGTTCTGGAGCAGATAGACGTAGAGCTAATCGCAGTTGAAGATACTCGGGATGCCGTTCTACACAAGATCTGGCAGGACAAGCTTGAGATCCGGGCCGGAGAGGAACTCTCGCTGACGATTTTTCTTCGAAAGCCAAATGGTGACATGATCCAGGAAACCTATCCGGTCAAGATCCCCGAGGGACTGAGTCCCGGTAATCTGAAGATCATGATCGGAGACGGGATGTCAGTAACCCTCGAAGATGCGAAAACCGAGCAAGCGAAATTCATACCCGAAAACCTTGGTCAGCTGGTCAAGGCAATTAATAATCTAAAGAGGAACGACCGCCTCTATATTCGGCTCTTTCGCGATCAGGAAGGAGCAGTTGTCGGTGGAGAGGGCTTGCCTGGACTTCCCCCCTCAATCCTCGCACTCTACAACGCCCAGAAGACCACGGGGGACATCAAGTCGATTAACCGGGTGGTATTCGTGGAACATGAACTGCCTCCGACCGATTTCGTACTCACCGGTCAGAAAATCATTCAAGTCAAAATCAAAGGCTGATGTCTATGCTCAAGCGTCGATTCTCACTGATTCCACTCGGGATCTTCATCCTACTGTTTTCCAATCTCCTATTTGCATCGCACCCTGAGAAGAAAGTGACTTCAACCTTCGATGAATTCCTCGACGGTGAGTTCGATGGCGTTTCCGTCACGAGTGACGGGCAGTTGATTCGCTCACCCGCCTTCGACGAACTCATGGACACGAAAGAAGCTTTCGTCTACTCAGCAGTTTTCAATCGGACCGGAGCTCTCTTCGTCGGGACGGGAAACAATGGGAGGGTGTTCAGAATCGACCCTGCCGGTTCGGGAGAACTGCTGGTCAAACTGGACCAGGCCGGAGTTTACGCTTTGGCGGTCGATTCCCAAAACCGACTCTACGCAGGCACAGCTCCTGACGGAAAGGTCTACCGAATCTCCGCTCAAGGGGAAGCACAGCAGTTCTACGATCCTGGCGAGAAATACATTTGGGATTTGGCGTTTGACTCAGAAAACAACCTGTATGTGGCGACAGGACCGCGTGGAATTATCTACAAAGTAAGCCCTTCGGGGACTGGAGAACAGCTTTTTGACAGCGAAGACATCCACATCGTCAGCTTGGAATGGGACCTGGACGGGAACCTGCTTGCGGGAAGTTCACCCGGCGGTTTTCTGTATCGCATCACAAAAGGTGGCAAGCCCTTCGTCCTGCTGGATTCATCGTTGGAGGAGATCAAGTCGGTTGCAGTGGATCGCTATGGAAATGTTTTTGTGGCGGCGCTTTCCGGGGGACCGAAGCCGGAAGCCGAAACCGAAGCAACAACATCCTCCTCAACCTCAGAAACGAAAGCGGAGGAAACAACAGTAAAGATCGTGGGTGCGGGCAACGGAAAGAAGCTGGAGGTGTACCGGATCGACAAGGATTATCTGATAGACACAATATACACCTCAGATGACGAGCTGGTCTTTGACATGGTCGTGCGGGACGATGGCAGTGTTCTCCTGGCTACGGGCAACAAAGGAAGGATAATGGCGGTCAGCCCACGGAAGTTTGCCACTCTCCTGGTCGAAAGTGAAGAAGAACAGGTTACCAGACTGCTGGAGAACAATGGGACTGTGTACGCGGCTACCAGCAACCTTGGGAAGGTATTCAAACTCGGAACAAAGCCACCTGCCAAAGGAGTCTACGAAGCTGTTGTCGTTGACGCCAAGATGGTGGCAAAGTGGGGAACCATCAGGTGGGTGGTTTCGAACCCTGAGGCCGACGTTGGGATTCAGGTGTTCACGCGTTCTGGAAACACTCGAACGCCGGATAGAATCTGGTCAGACTGGGAAGGTCCTTACAATGAACCGCAAGGCAGTCAGATAACCAGCATTCATGCAAGATTCCTTCAGTGGAAGATCGAATTCGGCCCAGAGGCGCGAGGAGAGAGCCTGCTTTCTCAGAGTAATGCTGTCGACTCGGTTTCAGTTTCGTTTCTGCAGCGCAACATGGCACCAAAGATGGTTGAATTCACAGTGCATGCAGCTGGAGTCGCATTTGCCAAGTACCCGCAAGCCAACTCGTCGGGTGGCGTTCCACCAGGCGGCCCTGCTGGGGCTCATGCGAACTCTCTACCGAAACAGATCCGTGAGTTGGAGACGCCAAAAATCACCACACCCCTCCGAAAGGGCTACATCCCCGGGGCCAGAAGTTTCTCTTGGAAAGCTGAGGATGAAAACGGGGACAGCCTGCTCTATTCGCTTTATTACCGGCAGGAGAATGAAGCTAGCTGGAAACTACTTGTCAAAGACTTGACAGACAGCAGCTACACTATGGATGGACTGAGCTTTGGGGACGGCATCTACTTTGCCAGAATCGTGGCCTCGGACAAAGCGAGCAACCCTTTGGATCAGGCCCTCGAGGATCGATTGGAAAGCAAAGCATTCGTCATTGCCAATTCGCTGCCTGTCGTTGAGTGGAAGGACGTACGGTCACAGGACTCTACCGTTTCAGCCGGCTTCTCGGCGGAAACAACCGGCAGTTCAATTTACCAGGTCGAAATAGCGATCGATACGGATAGGTGGGAGGTAGTGTTCCCCGAGGATGGCGTGACCGATGAATCTCAGGAGGATTTCGTGGTTACTTTGTCCGACCTGAAATCGGGTCCGCACACTCTCAAAGTTCGGGTCGTCGACGAAGTCGGAAACCTGGGCACGTATCAGAGGGCGATTCAAGTACAGTGACTGCTGGCGGGGAAACGATAATCGGGGAGGCCGGCGTCTTGCGATTGACCCTCTCCGCTTCCCTTTGTGCACTCTGCGTCTTGGCGTGAGGTGCATACTTTCCACGCCATGGCTGCCAGTTGAGACTTGGCGCTCATGTCAGTCTGTTCGAGCACGAGCACGAGCACGAGCACGAGCACGAGTGAAGATACCCCAGTTCCCAGCCCCCAGTTCCCAGTCACAGTCCCTGCTGCTCATACACATCGATCTTCTGGAAGGAGTAAATGAAAAACGGGCTGGCCAGGTTCCCCACTTCCTTAAACTGGCTTCCTCTGAGAGTTGTCCCTACGGCATCGAGCAGAGCGTAACTTCTCGGAGGTTCGAGCACACTGTCGATCTCTGCATGCCCTTCCGGCTTGATCTCTGCGACCAGGACCAGTGAATCTTCATAG
>JAUWTT010000231.1 GCA_030614585.1 Acidobacteriota bacterium | reverse complement strand
GCAATGCGTTAGCCGCTGCCGGCGGCCTCTTGAATTATGTGAAGCAGACACAGAAGGCTGGACTCGACCACATTACCGGGTTGCATCTAGTGGAGCAGTCCCGATTCCTTCGGATGGATGAAGCCACCGTACGGAATCTCGAGCTCGTCCAGAGAATCGATGGGAACCGCAAATGGACTCTTTTGTCGACCATTGATTACAGCAGAACCGGAATGGGGGCAAGGCTCTTGCGGCGGTGGATCCTGCGGCCGAGTCTGGAGCTTGTCGAGATCGATCAACGCCTTGATGCTGTCGAGGAGTTGATTGGCTCTGTGGTCAAGATGAATCGCCTGGGCAAGATTCTCGACGCGATGTACGACGTCGAAAGGTTGTTGAGCCGGGTTACGATGGAGACCGCAAATCCTCGGGATCTGCTTTCGCTGCGGGAATCGATTCGCCTGCTCCCTGATCTGGCAACGGAGTTGGAAACCTATACGAGTCCCTTCCTGCGTCCCGAAACGGATCTTCTCTCTGACGTACTCGATCTCTTGGATAGCTCAATCAACGATGATCCTCCGGTAGTTCTGACCGATGGCAGGATCATCCGCAAGGAATTTAATGCGGAACTGGACGAATTGCGGGAGATTTCCACTTCGGGGAAGTCCTACATTGCGCAGCTTGAGGCAAAAGAGCGCAAGGCGACTGGTATTTCGTCGTTGAAAGTCAAGTACAACAGGGTTTTTGGCTACTTCATCGAAGTGACGAAGACCCATCTTGATTCGGTTCCCGAGCGTTACATGCGCAAGCAAACTCTGTCAGGTTCAGAACGCTACATTACTCCCGAACTGAAAGAATACGAAGAGAAGGTACTCGGGGCTGAAGAACGTATTGCTGAACTCGACCGAGAATTGTTCATTGGAATTCGCTCCGATGTTGCACGGGAGGCTCAACGCATTCAAAGGATCGCCCGTGCGGTTGCCCGTTTGGATGTTTTGCTGACATTTGCAGAAGCAGCCCAACGACATCACTACGTACGGCCGCGTCTGACCCAGTCACTGGCGTTGAGGATCGTTCGCGGGAGGCATCCGGTGCTCGAGCTTCAGTCTGATGAGCCATTCATTCCCAATGATCTCGAGTGCGACGCTGAAAGTCATCAGATGATGATCCTGACAGGGCCGAACATGGGTGGGAAATCGACCTATCTGCGCCAGAATGCATTGATCGTTATCCTGGCACAGGCAGGATCTTTTGTTCCCGCGGATGAAGCGGAAATCGGCCTCGTTGATCGAATCTTCACGCGAGTTGGTGCCAGCGACAATCTGGCCCGCGGCCAATCAACGTTCATGGTTGAAATGGTGGAAACGGCTCGGATTTTGAATACCGCGACACCCGCGAGCCTGGTTTTGCTGGACGAAGTGGGACGCGGAACGGCGACCTTTGACGGACTTTCGATTGCCTGGTCGGTGGCCGAGTATTTACTGAAGGAGGATTCGAGGCGAGCTCGAACACTGTTCGCAACGCACTATCAGGAATTGACCAAGCTGGAAGAGATTTACGATAGGGTGCGGAATTATTGTGTCACGATAAGAGAAAGTGGCAAAAAGATCATCTTCTTTCACCGGGTGATGCCGGGAGTGGCGAACAAGAGCTACGGAATTGAGGTTGCTCGCCTGGCAGGAGTTCCCTACCCCGTCATTGAACGAGCCCGTGAGATCCTGAAGCGGCTCGAGAGGAAGCAGTTGAACCTTACCGGAAGCAAGCGTTCCTCCACAGTTCCAGACGGATCTTTCGAGGACGTGCAAAAGGGACTTTTCTGAACGATGCAGGCTGTGTACCCCTCTCGGTTTTCCAGTTTACCGTGGGTATCCAGTTCATCTTGTTCGGACTGATCGCCGAACTGAGCAGCTGGACCTATCGTGCGTCGCAGGACAAGCCCACCTACTTGCTGCGGAAACGTTTCCCGACCGCTCGTGTGGAGAACCCGAATGCGGGAGACACGCTTCCTCTGGCTTCTTGCTCCCGTGAAGCCGATCGTGTATCCTTCCCGCCGATTATCTCAATTCTGATTCAGGGGACTACATGGACGTATCGTTTGTCGACAAGCTAACTCAGATCATCAACGACCTGTACGGTTTGCTGTATCAGCCTTTCGGATTGCCGATCATTCTGGTGGCAATTGGAGGTTGGCTTTCCATAAGAACCGGATTGATCCAGGTCAGACGGTTCGGCACCGCGCTGAAGTTTGTAAGTAAAGGTGCGTTTAAAAAGGACATTGAGGGAGAGGGAACGATAACACCATTTCAGGCCCTTTCCACAGCCCTCGCCTCAACCGTCGGCAATGGAAACATTGGAGGAGTCGCAACGGCCATTCTGGTAGGCGGTCCAGGAGCGATCTTCTGGATGTGGGTCTGTGCCTCAGTGGGAATGGCTACCAAGTATGCTGAGGCGGTTCTCGGAGTCCACTTCAGAGTCCGGACGGAAAGGGGCGAGTTGGCCAGCGGTCCGATGTACTACATCAGCAAGGGACTGCCCTGGAAACGAGTCGGCAAGGTCCTGGCGTACATGTTCTGTTTCTTTGGTGCTGCGACAGCACTTTTCGGCACAGGCAACATGGCCCAGTCGAATACGATCGCACGGACTTTTGTCGAGGCCGCTAAGACGGTTCTCAGTGCTGACGTCCCCCTCTGGGTTCCTGGTGTTCTAATTACGATCATGGTAGGGCTCGTTCTCCTCGGCGGAATCCGACGCATCGCTTCGGTCGCGGAAACACTCGTTCCCACGATGCTGGTGCTCTACCTGTTTGCAGGCATCGTCTATGTCCTGCTGAATTATGAAGCGCTTCCCGGTGTCTTGGCGCTGATTTTCAAGCATGCGTTCTCGCCATCTGCGGCGATCGGTGGTTTTATCGGCGCAAGTGTTTCGACTGCAATTGCCGCTGGAATCAGCAGAGGTGTCCTTTCAAACGAAGCCGGCATGGGCAGTGCTCCTATTGCACACGGGATTGCCAAAGTGAATCATCCGGCTGAACAGGGTGTGGTTGGAATTTTCGAAGTATTTGTCGATACGATCGTTGTCTGCTCGATGACTGCCTTCATCATTCTTTCATCCGGCATGTGGACGGATCCGACGTATCAGGCTGCTAGTGGCGACTTGACGGCGGCAGCCCTCAGCACCTCGATACCCTACGCAAGCCTGATTGTGGCGCTCTGCTCATTTCTATTTGGGTTCTCGACTCTGATCGGCTGGTGCTACTACGGTGAAAAATGCGTCGAGTATATGTTCGGAGCCAAGACGATCATCCCCTATCGGATTTTGTTTACGGCCCTGATCATGCTTGGTTCCATGGTTTCGGTCCCACTGGTGTGGGCCCTGGGTACTCTGCTGAACGGACTCATGGCCATCCCCAATCTGATTGGACTGCTATTTCTTTCGGGTGTCGTTGCCAAACTCACTCGTGAGTACTTTACCGACTAACCGCCTCTTGTCGGAATCGTCGCAAGAGCGGTGCCGCAGATTCCCTGAATGCCTTGAACTTTCCTCTCAGCCATTCAACAATGAACCCCATGAGCATCTTCGATGAAATAGTGCGCCTCCGGCGTGAAGGGCGGCAGGTTGCCCTGGCAACGATCGTGAGACGGGTTGGGAGTGCACCGAGAAAGGATGCTGCCAAGATGCTGGTCCTCGACGATGGTTCGATAATCGGTTCTGTCGGGGGCGGTTGCGTGGAAGCAGAAGTCTGGGCCCTGGCCAAAGAGGTTCTTCGGACCCGCAAGCCGAGGTTGGCTAAGTTTGAGCTCAATGAAGATAGTGCCGAAGATGAGGGGCTCGTCTGTGGTGGAATGGTGGAGGTATTCGTGGAACCGATCTTGAGTGATCCTAAATTGATCATCCTGGGTGCAGGTCATTTGGGAAAAGCTGTGGCCGATATCGCACAGAGGGTTGCCTTCAAAGTCGCTGTCGTCGATGACAGGGAATCTTTCGCCAACCGGGAGCGCTTTCCAGATGTCGATGAAGTTCAGCTCAGTGAGTTTTCTGAAGCGTTTGAGAACATAAGCGTTGATGAAGATTGCTACATCCTTGTTGTTACCCGCGGCCATAAACACGATCAGGTGGCTACGGAGGCCGCAATCAAGACACGGGCTCGTTACGTCGGTCTGGTAGGAAGCAGGCGCAAGATCAAGCTAATTGTCGAGTCTCTCCTGGAGAAGGGCTTGTCGGCAGACTTGTTCGAAAACCTATACGCCCCAATTGGGCTGGACATCGGATCGGAGACTCCAGAAGAGATTGCGGTGAGCGTGGTGGCCGAGTTGATCGCGGTCGGAAAAGGGGTCCACGTAAGAAGCCCGAAACAGCAGTTTTCACTCGACATTGCCCGGGGGAAAAGCGGCTTGGCCGGTTAACGCAAACCACCAAGCCACCAAGATCACCAAGGAAAGCGTTGTCGGTTCGTAGCAGCAAGCGGGTCTCGGAAATCGGCAATCGAAAACCGACAATCGGCAATTCTTGGTGCCCTTGGTGCCTTTGTGGTCAGTCTTTGACTTCGCTTGGCCGGCAATCCACTTACCGACTGGCGAGGCCGCCGGCAGTTTCACCTCCATCGATCACGACCGCCTGGCCCGTAATGTATGCCGCTTCATCAGAAGCGAGGAATGCAAAGAGAGCTGCCACTTCGGCCGGAGCAGCATGTCGACGCAGCGGAATCTTCGCGTTGACCGCATCAATCATCTCCGGCGTGTATTCAGCCTCTTGCATGGGTGTCAGGACATAACCAGGGCAGACCGCGTTGACGCGGATTCGCGGTGCCAGCTCCAATGCCATCGACCGAGTCAACTCGATCACACCTGCTTTTGCGGCATTGTAATCAGCGTAACAGGGCTGCCCAACAAGCCCATTGGTGGAACCCATGTTGACGATCACACCTCCTTGATCTTCGGCCATGCGACGGGCGGCTTCACGTGCAACGAAGAAGACCCCATTCAAGTCGACATTCACTACGTTGAGCCATTCTTCGGTAGTGATTTCCAGGAAAGGATGACGAATGCTGATCCCTGCGTTGTTGATCACCACATCCGGCACTCCCAGGATACTATCGAGGGTTCGGAAAGCCGCGAGAACAGCAGCCGCTTCGGATACATCTGCCACAATCTCCGACTTTAATGCCGGATAGTCGTCCTTTAGCTTTCTACAGCTGTCCCCATCATTGTCAATGACCGCAACCGCACAACCCTCCTCAAGGAAACGTTCGACAGTCGCCTTGCCGATCCCGCTCGCCCCACCTGTTACAACAACACATTTTCCCTTGAGTCCTCGCATCTGGTCTCCTTTCTAACGGCTCTTCCCGACCTCTCCCTGCGCTCATCCTCGTCAATGACCATGCTGCTTTTCTCCCTCAAGACGCGGTCGTCCTGGAGGATGATCCTAACGAAACTCATGCCGTCCCGTTATACAGTCGAACGAAAATCGCTCGCAAGATACCTCTCAACCTGCAAACCCAGTGGACCCTGGCGTAAGATTTCAGGCGGCGTGCAGGTGAAATCTACAACCGTTGAGGGCGTTCCACCTAGGGGCTCTCTTGATTGAACAAACAGGTCGACGTCGGATCCGAAGAGTTCTTTCAACTCCCTGACTGACGTGATCACTTCTCCGCCGGAGAGGTTGGCACTCGTCGAGACGACGGGACCCGGAATCCTCTCCATCCATTCCTGCAGAAAAGGATTTGCCGGCCAACGGACTCCGATTTTCCCTGCTCCACCGGTCAGTTCCCGGCTCAGTTCCGGTCTTGCCTTCAGAACGAGGGTCAAAGGCCCAGGCCAGAACCGTTCGCAGATGTCGAGAAGATCTGAGTCCACACCCCGAGCCAACCGCTCTAGCCACTCCGGGCTCGAAACAAGTACTAAGAGTCCTTTTTCGCACGGCCTTTTCTTTATATGCAAAATGCGTCGAACGGCCGACTCGCAGAATGGATCGCAGCCGAGGCCGTATATCGTGTCGGATGGGTACAGGATCACACCGCCTTTGCGAACCACCTCGGCAGCGCGCTCGATCACTTCAAACTCTGAACCGTAATCATCGACCCACATAACCTAAAGCTATAGAATAACTCACGTGTCCGCGGTCCCAGTCAAACAGATCAAGAGTGCGTCGAATCCAAGCTACAAACGTTGGCGCAAGTATCTCAACTCCCCAGAGTCTGAAGACTGCCCGTGGATTGCAGTCGAAGGCAGGAAACAGATTTCAGAATTGTCCGAAGAAAGGAACATAGAGCTACTCCTGATTGATGGAGGGACCAACCTGGGGAAAGCAGGACTGACGAAGCGTTCCAGGGAGGTGATTCAACTTCCCAGGCAGATGTTGCAGGCCCTTTCACATACCCGTTCCCCGCAAGGATTACTCGCTTTCTTTGACAAGCCGAAATGGTCCTGGAAAGAGCTGACACCCTATGTACTCTTTTTGAACCGTCTCCAGGATCCAGGCAACCTGGGAGTCTTGATGCGAACTGCAGCAGCAACCGGAATTTTCAGTATCGTTACGTCCGTTGACACGGTTTCGTGCTTCAACGATAAGGTGGTCCGCGCTTCGGCCGGCTATCTTTTTAGAACACCATTTCTGGAGAAGATTGAAGCCG
>JAUWTT010000036.1 GCA_030614585.1 Acidobacteriota bacterium | reverse complement strand
GGTCAAACTCCGGAGATCAGAGCCCGGAACGGAGTGACGGGACAACAATCCAATTCTCCAAATTCCGAGACCGTCCGTCGTAATAATCTGACGGGGTTGAACCTGAACACCTCCCCAGCCCTGGGACGGTGCGAATATTCCAACTGCGGTCGACCCGAACTGAAAGCCCCGATGCCGGCAAAGTTGAGGCCGTCGTTAGATCAAAACAACACCTCACGGAGTTCAAAGATGCGGGGGCTACTGACCGCGCAACCTCATGAGAACTATGGCCTAGTCGTCTTCCTCGACTACAGGCTCCTCAAAATACTCTTTCGGGATCGTCGGATTGTATGTCAGCTCCTCAATAAACCTCTGGGAAGAAACCTCTCCATCAACATAACGATCATGCCGAAGTGCCGTGTTGACTCCCTGGATCACGTGCCAGTTTGAGAACTCCTGTTCCTCTTTGTGTCGGACACCCACCTTATCCGTGCTGTGCGTTTCCGTCTTCACAGGCAGATGCGTTTTAGTGTCAAAGAAGATGACCATCGAATCATTAGTCGAGTCGAGAAACTCTACAGCTTCAACGTCTCCGGTCCCTGAAACATCATTAGGGCCATAGTAGTAGAGATTCATGCCTTCTTCGTTCAGGCGCTCTCTAAGTATCAAATCGGGATCTTTCTTAGAGTTACGCCTGAAGTCCTGAACCGCCTCTTCGGGGATGTCTTCAACGTAGTCTTTCCCCTCTAGAGTCCACGCTTTGCCAAGTTCCAGGTTAAAGATCCGAACAGTCTGATGTTTTCCTTTGCCCAATTGGAACCTCCATTTAACCGGATCATACACGGTCCAATCATGGAAACGGGCGAACGCCTTTCTGCCTTTGCGGAACGCAAAGTACCTGCCATGGGACATCACGTGGGGGATATTGAGATAGGCTTCTCCTCCCATTGCCTCAATCGATGCCGCTATGACGTCGCGAGCTTTCGCCTCACTTTTCTCGTCCTGCCCTCTAACAGCAGGCGCACCGAGGATGAAGAATGTGCATAACATCAGAAGGGCCCCAAGACACTTTCTCGGCGCAACCATCCAGCAAACAGTATTCCAAGTCTCTTTCATAATGTTAGTCTCAACAATAAGGACAGCGATTCTCGCTCAGAAGTTTCGCAAAGGTTGATACCGGGAATCAATCCGGGGTATCTCTGAGAACCTGAGTTCATCAGTTTGCTGCTCAAAAACAACGGTGCACAATTGAGCGCCAAAGAGACAGAAGTCCCGAGTATGACGGAGCGTCGCTCCAACTCCCAGCTCAGTTTCCAACGTATTTGGAGTAAAGCGTCCGAGCCAAGGAAAGATCGTCCGTCCCTTTGATGATGGCCCGACCGTCGGGGAATATCGAAATATCGTGTTCTTTCACCTTAAATCTGAGCAGGTATTCGTTGACCTGTACTTCAAAGGTCTGACCGAGTCTATCCGCAAGGTCCCTTAACTCGATTCGCCTCACTTCCGGGGAATGCACCTGAACTGCGTTCCGTCCACATAGCCTGGTCATGCGAGATCCTATTCGCCCCTCAAGATAGGGAAAACTCCTTTGCGAACAACACTCACACCCCTCCAAAGGTTCCCGCAAATCCACCGTCCGCCACTCGTCATCCCAAATGTCCAATTGAAGAATCCGCTTCGACGCCGGTTCTCCCACCAGGAGGCGAACCGTCTGAGCCACCTGTTTTGAACAGACCGCATGGATCACAGGAGCGAGAATCCCCGCAGTTTCACAAGTTTCGACAGACCCGACTGCAGGAGGTTCACTGAACAGACAACGCAGACAGGGAGTATAGCCAGGAACCACCGCAAAGGAGATCCCATAAGCTCCCAGCGCCGCGCCGTAAACCCAGGGAGTTCCCTCTCGAACGCTATAATCGTTAATCAGAAACCTGACTTCGAAGTTGTCCGAGCCGTCGAAAATCAGATCGGCCTCACGGCACAATTCTTCGATATTCTCGAAGGTGACGTCAGCTACGACTCCTTTCACCTCGATCGAGGAGTTGATTGACCTGAGGACTCGTTCCGCTGCGACCGCCTTAGGTAAATTCTCCAAGGCATCCCGCTCAGTAAAAAGGCTCTGCCGCTGGAGATTACTGGCTTCAACAAAGTCACGGTCCACGACCGTCAAGTGACCGACACCTGCCCTGGCGAGCATTTCCGCCCCAACACTTCCCAACGCTCCACAGCCAACAACCACAACCTGAGAAGAGTTCAACCGCTGTTGGCCGGATTTCCCAACTCCGGGAAACAGAGTCTGTCGGGAATATCGATCCTCCATCCGCGTATTCTAGCAAACGGAACCACCAAGACACCAAGAGCACCAAGAAACAAGAAGAGTAATTCACTTATCTTAGTGTGCTTGGTGTGCTTGGTGGTTAATCCCACTGCTGATGCTAAACGATCGCCGCACCACGAGTTTCCAGATCCAGAATGCGGAATTCCGCTTCTATTCCTTCCCTGCCAAAGGTCGAGACCATCCACCTTCCGATTTCCTCCCAGTGCCCGTCCGCGATCGCCAGTACCGTCGAACCCGAACCACTGACTGTCACGCTCAGCAGAGATCCCTCCACATATTCAGGCAAGGCTTCGCGGGCCAGGACGGCAGGCAATCCAGGCACCAGGGATGCCCGGTAGGACTGGTGCAACCGATCCTGGGTTGCGGTAGACAACAGGTCCCTTCGCCCCGACGTAACAGCATGCACCAGCAGGGTTGAGCGCTGCAGGTTATACACCACGTCCTCAATGCCAAATTGAGACGGAAGGATAGACCTGGCCCGCTCGGTCGAAACCACAGTTTCAGGGATTGCCACCACAAAACGGCAATCCAGCCCTGCAGGTAGGCGTTCCGCCTCCATCAAAGAGCCTTCAGTCCGTGAGATTACCCAGCCGCCAAGCAGGCTCGCCGCCAAGTTGTCTGGATGCTTCTCCAGTGGATAGGCAATCCGGAAGATCTCCTGATCGTCGAGCTGTCGGCCGGCCAGATGCTCAGCGACTTTGATTCCTCCAATAATCGCTGCTGCGCTGCTGCCCAGACCGCGCTTTAGGGGTATTTCGTTCTTGACGGTGAACCGTAACCCCTTTGCCTCTATTCCCAACCACTGGCAAGCTTGGCGCAATGAAGCAAGAATCATGTTCTCGCTGTCCTTTAGTCCCCAGTCCTTCGGCCATTCGATTGTTTCCGTAGTTATCCGTTCGACTCCGAGCGTCAAGTAGAGACTCAGCGCGGCGGAGACGGTGTCGAACCCTGGACCCAGATTACTGGTGCTTCCTGGGATCTTCACTGTGAAATCTCGTTTGCCGTTACTTTCCACCAAGATATCCTCGAATCACTTCCCTATCAGGATCGATATCCGTCCACTGACAGAACTGCTCTGCCACACCCTCCATTAACACTTCGGGGTTCTGCTCCTCCACAGAATCTACACGGGAACTGGTCTCGAGCAGGTCACAGGAGGCGATGCCTCTGAAAGGCAGGCTCGACTGAGCAACATATTCCTCCAAAGTCGCCAAGTCATCAACGACACAAGGGAGTGTCACACCCGCGTACTCGTAATGTTCGAACAGCAGGTTCAGCAGCCTTACTCGATCCAACGAAGGCGCTCGAGTCCCGACTAACAAAAAAAGGTGTGTCAATGCATCCCAGCCGCCAACCCTATAGACTTGCTGTGCCTCCTGCAGTGAGAATTGCCCTGGCGCAACCTCGTCTCCTGCCGCCTCGATCACATACGTCCACAGATTCTGGAGAAAGGGCCCCATTATCCGCGAAACCTGTCCCAGTTCACCCATTCCCAGCATTACTCTGGGCAACCCGGCAGGCAACCTTTCCACCCAGCTGAGAAGTCTCACCAGCTCGGATGTGGTGGAGATCCTCACAGCTATCTTATATGCGTCTCCTCCCGCCTCCGCGAGTTCAGTGAGGATTTCGTTCAGCTCGAAAGGACAACTATTGAAGAAATGGCGCGAGCGGACAATCCGAGTCGATGACGCGGGAAGTTCTGCCAGAGGCACATCATGTTCAAGGTCGATCCAATCGAAGCCGGCTTCAACTGCGAGCTTTAGAACAGCCAAGCGCTCGGTTTCTGTCCCTCCGAACTCTCCCCCCTGTCGAGGTGGTCGGCAGGTGGCGATAAACTGCGCCGTCCGTGCCGCCGGAAGTGCCGGTACTTCGACATCGTCAAGATGATCCAGCCGTATCTCGATCAGATCAAGCTGGTTGCAGTATCTAACAATCTTCTTGTTAAGCGACGTGGCCGAGTGCTCAGCAAGGGTAAGGCAAAGGCTAGACATTTACAGAAAAGGAGTGCGGACTAAGGGTTGATGAGTGCATCGGAGCGCTCGTTCCTATTCTCATGCACCTCCGACTTCTTCTCCTCCTCCCGTAACTGCTGGCGGAGTCTGATCTGTTCACCAATCTGCCCCCAGGACGTACGAAAGTAACGGAGCATGGAGATGATAGCCAACGCAACCACAACCCACAACATGAGTTTCCCTAGCTGCACTAGATCTGGATAACGGCTACCCGCAATCAACAGGCTGCAGCACGCCACCTGAGCACCCATCTTGTACTTGCCCAGCTTAGAAGCTGAAATCGTGAGGCCTTCCCCCGAAGCAATGCAACGGAGGCCGGTGACCGCGAATTCCCTTCCGATCACAATAATCACCATCCAAGCTGGTGCAGCACCCATCTCCACGAGCGCAACAAGAGCCGCGGAGATAAGGATCTTGTCCGCAATAGGGTCAAGGAGCTTGCCGAGCGTCGTCACCTGGGATCGCTTCCGCGCTAAATAACCGTCTAAATAATCGGTCATGGCGGCAGCGAGAAACACAAAAAGGCCCCACACTTCCCTGTTTGGGAAGTTGCCGGTCAACAACACGACCAAGAGCAACGGTACGAGAAATATGCGAGTGACAGATAGCGAATTTGGCAGGTTCATACTGGGTTTCCGGCTTCCGACCTTCATCGGAGACTTTACCATATAAGCGATCAGAGTGTCATTCCGGCGCGCGTAAGATTTGAAATTCACGACCGAATTCAGGTATACTGCTTTTTTGGGATAAACAGGGCTTGGCATCCCATTTCTTGAAACCGACGACGCAATTCAGCGTCTTACCACCTAATTCGAGATAAGTGCACCAGGTGTGCGTACGCCTGGCGAGCTTTTCACGGAGGTATGGCTTATGTTTGTACAAAAGATAATGAGAGCCACCGAGACAGCCGTTGCCGGCATGATCCTAGTGTCGTTGGGCAGTCTAGTGGCTTTCTCCGATACACCCCTCGCGGGGCAAGAGGTCGCGGAAGCGGACCTGACAGTACTTGAAATGACAACACCGGCAACGCCTTCAACGGAGGTAGACCTATCGATGCCGGATCTGAAGTCGATAGGGCCTGATGTGCCTGCGCAGGAAACGGCAGAAGAGACCAGCCTGCTGGAGGATCCTCTCTACGAGGTTTTCGAAGCGACGGCCTATTGCGACTTCGGACTTACATATTCTGGTGTCCTGGTGCATAGGGGGATTGTTGCCGCAGACCCCAGGGTTCTTCCAATTGGATCAGTGATCGAAGTTAGCGCTGGTGATTACAGCGGTGTCTACACGGTCATGGACACAGGCGGTGTGGTCAAAGGGGAGATAATCGACATCTACATGCCCGACTACGAGGAAGCGATCCAGTTTGGCCGGCAGAGCGTAGGCGTCCGTGTGATCCGGCATGGTTGGCAACCGGTTCAACTTCCCGCCTTCGAGTATACTGTGGCAGGATAGGTCAGACCCGCGGACACAGTTTTTTAGGGTGCTTGGGGCTGACTGTTCCCCGGCATGCGGTTCGCCCCTACTTGGGATGAGGCAAGCGTGCGGGGAGCTTGAAGTATGCTTGCGGGCCGAACATGGAGAGATCCTCCCCTGAATCGCACGACGAGAACCTTATAGCCTCCAAGATCGCAGGCCTTCCCAGAACGCCGGGAGTCTACCTGTTCAAAGACCGCTCCGGTGGCATTATCTACATCGGTAAGGCGAAGAGCCTCCGCCAGCGCGTTAGATCCTACTTTCAGGCAAGTCATTCCAGGGATCTAAAAACCGATTTCCTGGTACGCCACGCAAGAGATTTTGACTACGTTGTTACCGATTCGGAAGTGGAAGCTCTCATCCTCGAAAGCTCACTCGTAAAGAAACATCAGCCCCGGCTTAACGTCCGACTCAAAGATGACAAGTCGTTTCTTCACATCAAGCTGACCCTGAACCAGGAGTATCCCAGGGTCCTGCTTACTCGCCGAATCAGGAATGACGGAGCGCGCTATTTCGGTCCCTATTTGCCGGCCTCCCTGGCTCGTAGCACCATCAAGATAATCAACAGGCACTTTCTGCTGAGGACGTGCTCGATTCAGATCGATGGGAGCCTGGACCGACCGTGCCTTGAATACTACATCCGGAGGTGCCTGGCCCCCTGTGCGACAGGACTTTGCACTCACTCGGAGTACACAAAGGCAGTTCAAGACGTAATTCTCTTGCTCGAGGGCAAGAATGAGCAGTTGGTACAGGTTCTCACTGAGAAAATGAAGGAAGCCTCCGAATCCGAGTTGTTCGAGACTGCTGCCTTCTACAGGGATCGCATCCGCTTGATCAGGGATTTGGCCGAGAAACAGAAGATGGCCTCCCCAGGTCAGGACGATCTGGACATCTTCACCTATGACCGGGAGGGATCTCGCCTTGCGCTACAGCTTTTCAGCATGAGGAACGGTCGAGTCGTGGGCAAGCGTGAGTTCTTCTGGGAGGACTTGGAGTTCTTTGATCCTCGGACCTTTCTCCGGGACGCCATCCAACAATATTATCTGGAACAGACTTACGCTCCGGAAAGAATCTTCCTGCCGTCAGAGATTGAGCACAAAGAGGTTGTAGAACGGTGGCTCAGTGACAAACGGAGAACGGTGAGCAGGCGACAGGCAAAGATCCTGGTCCCAAAGCGAGGTAACAACCTGGATCTTGTTCTCCTTGTGGAGAGAAATGCCAAGATTGCGTTCGAATCAAGGTTCAAGGTCCTGAAGTCCGAGAAAATAGCTTTGCTCGAAAAGTTGCAGCATGAGCTCGGGCTCCCCCAGTTACCCAGACACATCGAAGCCTTTGATGTATCCAACATTCAGGCGGCAGAACCCGTTGCTTCAATGGTGGTTTGCTGGGAAGGCGTAATGAGCAGAAAGGACTACCGGAAGTTCAAGATTAGGGCCCCAGCTGTCCCGAACGACTTTGCGGCCATCCAGGAAGCAGTCCTGCGTCGATACCGGCGAATACTTACCGAAGAGAAGAAAATCCCTGACCTGGTGTTGGTGGACGGTGGCAAGGGGCAACTGCATTACGCCTATCAAGCCCTTTCCAAGCTGGGCCTGGATGATACGCCTCTGGCCAGCATCGCAAAGCGAGACGAGATCATCTTCGTCCAGGGGCAGGAAGACGGATTCTCCTTGCCGCGTTCGTCACCTGCCCTGCATCTGATACAGGAAATCAGAGATGAAGCGCACCGTTTTGCTGTGACCTATCACAGGCAAAGGAGGTCGATCAGAGACTTCAGCTCAGAGCTGGATGCCATACGCGGAATTGGGCCAAAGCGGAAAAGAAGGCTACTTCAGAACTTCGGGAGTGCGCATCGGGTTAAGCTGGCTACCGTCGAAGAACTGACACCTTTTCTGGGAGAGAAACTTGCCAGACAGGCTCAAGAACAACTGGCAACGACCGAGCCCTCAGATGAGGCTACAGACTCAGGAGAACGCTCGAAGGTTGTAAAAAGGCGCAAAGGCGGCAATTAGAGCAATTACGAATGCGTGCTGAGCACTGAGAATATCCTTTGTCAGTATTCCCCAGAGGCCATTTTCAGTCGAGATCTCCCGTTCACTCGAGAATCGATCCAACACAATACTCAAGCTAATTCCCCGGTCGATCACTGGATCAGCGATACCGTGAGGCACGACAATCCCTCCGCCGTGACCGAAATGGCCTCGATGCCCATCCGAGATGTAGGCCCAACTCTCCAGGAAGGCCATTTGGCGAGGACCCTGCGAGTCCACGACATTGAAGCCGCTTTCAAGACCGACATAGAAATCCGCTTCCGTCCGCTCACGCTTAAGCTGAAGAATCAGCGTCTCAACGCGATCCAGAGAGGCACTCATCAAGTCTCGAACGCTCATCGCTATCTGGGCAGATGTTCCCGAAACTGTGTATCCGATGAACTCCGGCTCCTCATGGGGATCTTGCGTCAGACTGGCTGAAAAGATTTTCCAAGCTTCCCTGGCAGCAGCAATCTCAGTCGTAGAACTACTTCCAATGGCGATTCTCATCCATCAGAATTCTACTCCCGTGATCTGACTGACTCGCCCGCGTCCGAGGCTACGTTCCCCGAACGTGACGGAACAGCCCTTGTCACACTCTTGATCACGTGGTTTTCTACCTTTGGCTTCTTTACATGAATCCTGCTATCTTGGCCACAACATCTGGGGATGTGACTTTACTGTTTTATCCGGACAACTGGTCCCGGGTCTATCCGGCAAGAAGCAACCCGTCTGGGGGAGGAGAACATGATTCGAGCAGCTATTCTGTGGAGCACAGGGGTTCTGGGTGTGTTTGCTTTCGCTCATGCCCAGCCTGCCGGACTGGACTTCTATGAGAACCTTGCATCGCTTCCCTACCTCTTCTCCAATGTAGAGTCGCACTACCTTTCCAGTTATGACCGCAGTGGTGGAAATGACGATGGGTTTCGGGGGACCTACTCGGAGCTGTACGTCGATGAAAACGGCGAACATGTGATCTTTGAGGAGACGGGTCCTGGCTGTATCTACAACTTCTGGTTTACAGGCACCAGCCGCGAATTGCATTGGGGTAAACTCAGGTTCTACTTCGATGGAGAGCAGGCGCCTCGCTTCGAAAGCCAGGGTTCGGAACTCTTCACTGGCCAGAAAGAGCCTTTTTCCTATCCCCTTGCAGCCCACGCCTTCATCTCCTCCGGCGGCTTTAGCTGCAGTGCACCGATCCCTTTTTCCAGACATCTCAAGGTCACGACCGAGAAGAGGGCCGGCTTCTACAATATCTACTATCAACTCTATAAAGGGCTCGCCCTCGAGTCATGGACGCCTCAGCAAGATTACTCTCGACTGATCGCTCTTTTTGAAAGGTGCGGCCGCGATCCCAAGAAACTTGCAGAAAAGGTTCACGTCGTGCGGAGTGATTTCTCTCTTGGACCAGCGTCGAGAGAAAACACGCCGGAGCAGGAACTGCTGCTTCTCGATCATGGTGGTGTCATACAGCACCTGAAAATCAATCCCCTCTTTGCCCCGGACACATACAGTCTGAACCATCTGTTCTTACAGATCTTCTATGACGGTGACGTGAAACCGGCTGTGGATGTACCAATCGGTCCCTTCTTTGGTTCAGGTCTGGGAGAGGCGAACGTGCGGAGTCTTTTCGTTGGCATGTCCACTTCGGATAGCTACTACTGCTATCTGCCCATGCCTTTCCGACGAGGAATCCGCGTGGTCATGCAGAACAGAAACCATGCAACCGGGGGGAAGTTCTCCTGCCAGATCGGCTACTCGACAGGTTTTCCAAAGGAACAGAACGAGGTCCCCATCGGCTATTTCGGGGCCACGTACAATGCTGCCTGGCCGATTGTCGAAACCGAGGACTATGTACTGTTCGATCACAGGGGGGTTGGAGCGGTCATCGGACAGGTGATGACCGTGGAACCGGTCAAACCTGATCGGAAACGATGGTGGGAGGGCGATATGCGAATCTACATCGACGGCGAAGCCAAGCCCCGCTTCCACGGGACAGGTCACGAGGATGAATACCAAGGGGGTTGGTCGACCTTCTGGTTGACCAATCCTTACTCGTTGCCGCTGTTCGGCGAGCCAAAAACTGAGACGTTGATCGACGTATTTGGGCAGGTCAATGGTTCTACGACTGTCTATCGCTTCTGGCCCGGTAAGATTCACTTCAGCAAGGCGATTACCATTTCCACCGAACATGGAAACAACAACGATACCCCTGCCAACTATTCCTCACTGGTCTACTATTACTATCTTCCAGAATAGAGAATCCAGGGGACTCAGAAGAGAGAGCCTGGTTGCTTGGTTCCTTCCCCTTTATTGTGACCTTCTTGGTCGATGGGCCCCTTGCTTGACTGACCCAGCGCGGCATGCCTGGATGTAAACGGAGAGCGGGCAGTCGGAGGTTGAGCGGCATGAAACACAGGCCCATTACTTCTCCCCATCAACTGGACATCCTCACTCCCGGACGTCGGGATGGAGCACCCTACGGTATGGGGCGGTTTCTGATTCCCGAATTTCGAGCTTCGAGCTTCAATCTTGGGATTTGGTGCTTTGTGCTTGGGACTTTTCCAGGATGTTCCCAAGAGTGTCATGAATCCTCCCATTGGTGGCCAGGCACTCTCGATCGTAAATCGAGGTTTCACTACCATCAAAACGGGAGACCTTGCCCCCAGCCTCAGTAACAATCAAGCTCCCTGCCGCAACATCCCAAGGGTGAAGACTGAGCTCCCAAAACCCGTCAAACCGGCCGCAAGCGACGTAGCATAGATCGAGGGCGGCTGATCCATCTCTGCGGACCGATCGACATTGAAGCATCATCGTGCTGAACAATTCGAGATTGCGCTTGACTGCCTCCTCTTCATAGGAGAATCCAGTGACCAGGAGGCTGTCCTCTAGAACGCTCTCCTTAGTGGTGGAAATCGGAGTCCCGTTCAAGAATGCACCACGCCCCTTGATCGCGTGAAAGCACTCGTCTGACACAGGGTCAAGGACCACCCCGACGCGCACTTCTCCCTGCACTTCACAAGCGATTGAAACACAGTAGCAGGGGTATTGATGGGCATAATTGGTCGTACCATCCAGTGGATCAATCACCCACTTCACCAAACTTTCACTCGGAGTTTCGCCTCGTTCTTCGGCAAGAATCCCATGATCAGGCAATCGAGAAAGAATCTGTTCAACAATGACGTGCTCGGCCATCAGATCAGCTTCCGTAACCAGGTTTGCCCGGCCTTTTTTCGAAATCCTGAAGCCGACGCGGGCTTTCTCCAACAAGACCTTTCCAGCGTCTTCGGCAGCGGCAGACGCCACTGCAAACAGTTCGTCAAGATCAACCATGCTTCACTCCCAATTCGTTATCCTCAGTGGGTAGAGTCCTTAATCGACACGGTAGAGCAGGGCCACCGCCTGAACCGCAATCCCCTCTCTTCGCCCAACGACTCCCTTTCCCTCCATTGTCGTGGCTTTGATTGCCACATCTTCAGCGGTGATATGAAGCGTCCGAGCGATATTGGCCCGAATGGCCTCCGCATGGGGGCGTAGTCGCGGCGCCTCCGCAATCACCACAACATCTACGTTCCCGACCGAGTACCCTTTATCGCATACCCGTTCATAGACCCTTTCCAATAGCAGCAAACTGGAGATCCCTTGGTAGGAAGGGTCGTCGTCTGGGAACATGCAGCCTATGTCATCGAGGCCGGCAGCACCCAACAGAGCATCGATCACAGCGTGCGTCAGCGCATCTGCATCAGAGTGTCCTGCAAGACCCTCGATGTCCGGGATTGCAACTCCGCCCAACACCAGTTTCCGGCCTGCTGCAAATGGATGAAAATCGAAGCCTAAACCTACACGATACTTAAACTTACTCATTTCTTTCTTTTGGCGGACCGGCCAGGTATCCCCGGGAACGGGATTCGCAAAACAGTATCACCAATTCCACACTCTGAGCTTCACGGTCAGTCCAGATCAGACTGCCACGTTATTTTGACGTTGCTTTTTTCCCCGGCCACAACGCGGACTTTGTAACCCAGGCGCTCCACGAGAGAAGCCTCGTCCGTCCCTGCAATACCAAGCCGAGCCCCCTCAGAAAAGGCATCTTCCAGCAGGCTCCGTTCAAACCCCTGTGGCGTCTGTGCCAAGCCCAGGGACTCGCGGTCCAACGTTTCAACAATGAAATCCGCCTCGACAACCTTGACAGTATCACAAACCGGTAAGATCGGAATGCAGGCACCGTACTGATGGGTCCCTTCCAGTACCCGACCAATCAAACCCTCGGAAACAAAGGGGCGGGCCGCATCATGGACCAGAACCAACTTGACCTGCTTTCCTAGATATCCAAGGCCCGACTGAACTGAATCCTGGCGGCGATCACCACCGACCGCGACGTACGGAGTGAAAGGGAAATAATACGTATCCAGCTGCCTGTGAACCTGAGCTTTCATCGCAGCAGGGACCACGACAACGGCTTCACCAACAAATGGCAGAAAAGCCTCCAAAGCAAGAAGGTAGACCGGCTTACCATGGAGCTCCAGGAACTGCTTCGGTACACCGGAGCCAAACCTGGATCCGGAACCCGCAGCAGCCAGAATCAGGCCACACTGAGATTTCTTGGCCGTGCTCAAAACTCTACCCTCCGTTCAGTCGAGGATTCTAGTTGACGTTCTTCCTAACCATGTTCTCTTCCCATTACACCGATCAAAGACCAACAGCTTCAAGAAATTCTTCCACATTGGATACCGAAACAATCTCAATTCCCTTGACCGGTTCGGGTAACGGAAGATTACCGGCAGGCATGACAACGTGCTCAAAACCCATTCCGATAGCTTCCTTTATGCGAGTGAAGGCAGAGCTAACGGCTCTGATTTCACCTGCCAAACCCACTTCTCCGAAAACGATGGTCTTAGGCGAAACCGGGAGATCCCGGTAACTGGAGACTACCGCTCCAACCAAAGGGAGATCTGCTGCAGGTTCCGCTACCGACAACCCACCAGCCACGTTGACGTAGACATCGCTCCCGAGCAGATTAAACCCGACCCGCTTCTCGAGCATGGCCAAAAGCAGCGAAACGCGGCTCGGATCTACTCCCGTCGCCGTCCTTCGAGCAGTGCTGTAATTGGTCTGACTCACCAAGGCCTGCATTTCCACCAGCACAGGCCTGGATCCCTGCATCGCGCAGAAGACGACCGAACCAGACACATTCTCCGCTCGTTCTGAGAGGAAAAGACTTGAAGGGTTGTCCACACACTTCAATCCCTGAGAGGTCATCTCAAAGATTCCCAGTTCGTTTGCGGGCCCGAAACGATTCTTGACAGCCCGGACCAGCTTCTGGTTCTGGTAACGATCACCTTCGAAGTAGAGCACCACATCGACTATGTGCTCCAAGGCCTTGGGGCCGGCCAGAGTGCCATCTTTGGTGATGTGGCCGATCAGAAAAGCTGGTATGTGTCGCTGTTTCGAAAAGTTTAAGAATCGGAGTGCACACTCTCGAATTTGTCCTATGCTCCCTGGGGCGGACTGAAGGCCCTCACTCAACACTGTCTGTATCGAATCGACTACCAGCGCACCCGGTTCAATCTTATCAGCCTCCTCGAACACCCTCTCAATGCACGTTTCCGTCGATATGAACAAATTGCTGCCTTCGACCAAGAGTCGATCTCCTCTCATCTTGATTTGTTTTGATGATTCCTCGCCGGCGACGTAGAGCACCCTGGTGCCACGTGCCGAAAGGATTTCAGCAATCTGCAAAAGAAGAGTCGATTTGCCAATTCCGGGCTCACCACCCAGTAACACCACGGAGCCGGGGACGATCCCACCTCCCAGGACGCGGTCAAACTCCGGATTCCAGGTTTGAATTCGCTCGAAGGTCAGGTTGTCCACGTCCGCGTAGGCGAGAGTCTGGCCGCTGGGAGTTGGGCTGGATCCGACGGGAACGACCGCCTCTTCAATGAGGGTATCCCATTCATCACAAGCGGGACAGCGCCCCAACCATTTGAGGCTGCTCGCACCACAGGTCTGACATACAAAGAACCTTTTAGCCGAGCTTTTGGACATGTTTCGATTCTAGCCGGGCGGTGTGTCGAGAGCTACTGTTGAGGACATTGCTTCCGGCGCCCTCGGTTTTCGATCTTGCCTCGGCCCCTCAAGTGAGGGTCTGCTACCTGAATCGACAATGGCACCTCCGACATCGGAGTCCGAAAGACCTCACAGGTCAAACCGGATAATGCAAACCAGTAAGTCACAAAGGCACTAAGAAGAACTCACCAATCTCAGTGTTTCTTAGTGCACATGGTGTCTTGCTGGTGAGTTCATAATTCACCCTGTTCGAACTTCGCACTTCGAACTTCGAACTTCGAACTTCGCACTTTGAACTTTTCCTGCGGGCTTCCATTTCGAGCAACACGCCCCTGAGTCCGGAGGACGATATGTGTTGAGCCCAGGGCGGGTACCCGACGAAGGAGGGTAGCAAGCCCTGGGTTGTCAACGCTCCCTCACAGGAGTCCGCCCAAGCGGACGGCATGAGTTTCGCGGATTTGATCTTGTCAGCGTCATGGAAAATGGAGCATTCAGATCATGTCTCATTCGCTCGTTAAACAACTCAACCACATTGTCTTCGGGACCAAAGGCCGCCATGGATTGATCTCAGCCGATATGCTGGATGAGCTTTGGCACTTGGTGTCAAGGCACGGGCTGGATCTCGATGATCTGAGCCAGGTCGAAGGTTGATCCTGATCCCTCTACCCTTAATTAATGCCGTCCTCCGGACTCCAATGCTAAGGGGGACCCAAATCTCAAATCTCAAATCTCAAACCTCAAACCTCAAATCTCAAATTCAAGATGATGTTTTTTTCCAAAAAAAACATCTCTCTATATATCGGGGGGGGTTAACGCGTTTAAAAAAAAATGAAAAAATTATCTCCTTACCCCATAAGGAGTTAAAAATTTCAGAATTTTTTTTAAATGTAAACAGTCCGT
>JAUWTT010000605.1 GCA_030614585.1 Acidobacteriota bacterium | reverse complement strand
TCCTTCCTCACCCCGCGTTTCTGGACGAGGTTATAGAAGGCCATGCGAATCCTGGCATCGGCGTTATGGAAAGTTAGAACCTCAATCTGTGACCATGCTTCCCGACACCTCTGGCAAAGAGTCCTCAAAATGACTCCGTTGGTTTCAGGGCGCTTCAGAAGTGCTGCGAAATCCTTGCCGCTTAGAATGTAAATAGTAGTCGGGCCCACAGCGGTAACACTGGCCGGGGAGGTTCCGCCATCAATCAGAGCCATTTCACCGAAGTACTCGCCGGCTTCATGAAAAGCCAGGATCATTTCCTTCCCGTTAGGTAGGAGACGTGAAACCTTCACCCGACCCTCCCTAACGAAGTACATGTATTGACCGGTATCTTCTTCGAAGAAAATAATGTCGTTCTTCTTGTAGTTTCTCTCCCTCAGGAGGCGAGTGACTTGAACCAGGTCTTCTTCGTCAAGACCGTCAAAGAGTTCTACTTTTCTAAGGAAGTCAATTGCTTCTTGCGTCATAGTCTTTCCAAAAGCGCTCTAAGTTTAGAGAAACCGTACAGTTCCTGCAACTCCTCTATTTCCTGACTGACTTGGTCAAGATGACTGAGTTGCTCCTTAATTCGGTTCAGTCGCGGTTCCTCCCTATAAGATACTACTTCGAGCTGTCGTGCTTTTCGAGTCCCACTTAACGCGAAGTAGTGACCCAGGCTGCGGGCAGCCGGGTAGAGAAAGAAGACGTTCGGTCCGGGTATCGGAGTCAATAGACTTCCAAGGAGAGCCAGTACCAGGTCAACCCAGAACCAGCGACTGTGTTTCCGTCGGCATTGATCCAGAAATCGCAAGAATCTTTCACCTGCTTCCTCTGAATCTAGATTCGGGGAGTGCAGAATGAGCAATTCAGTTGCGTGGCGAAGTGTGGCACAGACGTTTTCCTGATAGTCAAAGCGCTGCTCCAGGGCTGCATATGCGTGCTGAACTCTATGGAGTACTCTGGTGAAGAAACCTTCTCCCGTCGAGTCGGAAGGTGGCATCTCGTGCGGTTTATCGCTGATAATGAAGAGATCTTTCTCGTTGCCATCTAGAATAATCAGGTCAAGCTGCATGCTGTTTCACTTTAACTCTTTGTCGGCAAGGGCTTTGTGTGACTTCGATTTCTCTTTCCTCAGCGCCAGTCGCAAGGCAAGTACGAAACCTCCCCACACCACTCCCAGTATGAGGATCATTGTAATAAGTGCTGCCGTGCTCACTTGTCGAAAGTCCTTCTAACAACGAATCGATTAAGGGCCAGCAGGAGAGCAATCGCCACCGACCATTGGAATATACAGGTCCCGACGCTTTCTGCTTGAAGAGGGTTCCACCAGTGCTGAGGATTCCCTTTGATAACCTGCCAAAACCACCAGGTGACAAGGATGATCACTTGAGCTGGAATAGCGTAGGTGATCAGCCAGTTGTACCACCGACCGATAACCAGATCGCTGCCGCTGGAGTTGATCTGATCCTGGCGGAGACGGTCAGCCCCGAAGGAGATCACCGCCATTGCGATGAAGGCTCCGCTTACCATTAAACCCATACCCCAAACCCAATCCTGGTTGATGAAGAACTCGATACTAATGGCTGAAGGGATTCCGAGGAGAAGGGCTGCTGCGAAGACGAGTGAAAGTGCCCGATCGCGAGACATCCGCATGTCCATGAGGACTCGGGTCGTCAGTTCCAGCATTGAGATCAACGAACTGACCGCCGCTAGAGTAAGAGCAAGGAAGAAGAAGATCGCGAAAAGCCAACCTCCGGGCATCTGCTTGAAGAGTTGTGGTATCCAGATGAAAGTGAGGCCGGTGTTGGCCGGTCCTGCAGAGCGGATGAGCTCTTCTCCTTGTCCGGGTACAAGCGCGAACACGGTACAAAAAATCGTAATCGCTGCGAGGAGAGACACCGAGTTGTTTCCGAGACCGATCAGCATGGCATTCAGCGGTATATCCTCACGCTTCTTCATATACACGGCATAGGTGAGGATCAGGCCCCAACCGGCGCCCGTATCCCAAGCATTCTGAGTCAGAGCCTGGAGCCAGACTCTGTAGTCCATGATCGTCTCTAGGTCTGGGGTGAAGAGGTATTCCAGGCCGGCCAGAGCGCCGGGCAGAGTGATCGCGCGTACCGCGGACACGACGATAAGGCACAAAAGGGCCGGGATAATGATTCGGTTGGCCTTCTCAATGCCGTGTACAACACCTTTGCGGATGATCGCGGCCCCCATCGTGATTGCCAGGACGTGAAAAAGTACGGGTAGCCACCCAGAAGAAATAAAATCGTTCCAATGAGCGGTGTGATCGGTTACCTCCAATAACTGTCCGGTCAGTGCAGTTGAGAAATAGCGCAGGCACCACCCCGCTACCACGGCATAGTAGAACATGATCGCAGTAGCAACGAGCCCAACAAAACCGCCCATCCAGGCACGTTTCTTTCCAAGTAGCGTTGCAAAGGCCCCAACTGTCCCGAGCCGTGTCTGTTTCCCGATCGCGAACTCAGCAATGATGAGGGGGATACTCCACAAGAAAAGGAACAGGACCCAGGGGATCAGGAATGAACCTCCTCCATTAGCCGCTGCGATTCGGGGAAACCTCCAGATGTTCCCGGTACCGACAGCTATCCCGATAACCGATAAGATGAGGCCCCAGCGTGAGGTGAAGTGTTCCGTCGAGTTCATCGCCGGCTCAACCTCAGGTATTCAGAAATCCTCTGACCCGGGTTCGGTGCGTCGATGATGTCTGAAATCACTGCGATCGAATCCGCTCCAGCTTCCCAGACGCGAGGTGCGGTTTCGAGACTGATCCCGCCGATGGCCACCAGTGGGTGTCGTTTCAGCTTAACGACTTCCTGGATGAATTGATGCGTCAGGGGAGGATACGGACTCTCCTTCGTCCCGGTT
>JAUWTT010000262.1 GCA_030614585.1 Acidobacteriota bacterium | reverse complement strand
TCTTCAAGCACAAAGTCAAAAACCATGAATGAGCCCGCAATAAAGACCACGTCTGAGACTACTAGAAGCTTCAGCCACTGGACAAAGTACTCTGCTCCTGCCGGGTCGAACAGCCCACGAGTGGCATTGACCGCCGCAATCACCACAGGAATGAGAATCGGAAACAAGAGGATCGGGAGCAAAACATCCCAGGCACGGACACCACTCACCATCGCCGCAAAGAGTGTCCCCACCGAAGAGAAGACAAGCGAGACAAGCGTGATGAGAAGCGCCAGCCAAAGAATGCTCTCAGAGAATGGGAGGTTGTAGAATATGAAAAAAGCAACCAGGATGATCAGATCGACCAGCAAAAGGAGGAGCCAGTTCGCCAGGAATTTTCCGAAGAACAGGATTCCCCGGTCGATCGGAGCCAGGATGAGCCCATAAAGGGTTCCCTCCTCTCTCTCAGACTGAAATGAACGATTCAACTGGATGACGCCCGGAAATAACAAAGACACCCAAAGAATCCCGGGGACTGCATCCTTAATTGCCTTATTCCCCGGATCGAAGGCAAAGTTGAAAATAATCAGAATCAACAGAGCAAAAAAGAGGGTGGTGAAGAAAGCCTGGCGCGAACGGTACTCGATCCTCAGATCTTTGGCCGCAACGGTCCAAATGAGCACCAGGGTATTCAACACGTTCACCACCTCATTCCCAATCGACCCAGCAACGGATTTGTCCCCATCCCAGCACAACCAAAACCCGCCATGTTCGTGTCACACTGCCAGTTAAACATCAGTTCTCAACGAGTCGAAAGTACAGCTTGTCGAAGCTGTCTACTTCGATTTCTTCACGGGGAGCACTGTGGACTATCTGTCCGTTGTTCATCACCACTACCCGGGTACACACATCAAGTCCTTCCCTGAGATTGTGGGTAATGAGTAAGACAGTTCTCCCTTCAGTCCTTAACCGCTTCAGAAGCACCGTCAGCAAACGACACCCGTGCTGGTCCAAGCCTGCATACGGTTCATCCAGAAGCACCAACTGAGGTTCGTGAAGCAGAGCCCGAGCAATCTTAAGACGTTGTTTCATTCCACTCGAATAGCCGCGAGTGAGTTGGTGCTGGGCTATGCTCAGTCCCATCCGATCAAGTAACTCGGACGCCCGTTCCTCAGGATCAGGGACTCCGTAGAGTCGGGAGAAAAAGACTAAGTTTTCGAACCCCGTCAGATCTCCATACAGGAGACTCTGATGAGAAAGATACCCAACAGCGTCACGCTGCCGGCCGCTGTCATGCTGGTACTCGATTTCCCCCAGGGTTGGCTTTGCTAATTGGGCAACCAATCTAAGCAGCGTAGTCTTACCAGCCCCATTAGGCCCGAATATCGTCACAAAGTCTCCGGGATACACGTCAAGATCAACGTTCCATACCGCAGTGACCACGCCGTATCGCTTCGTAAGTCCCGAGATGTGCAAGAGAGAGCTGAGGTCGTTCGAGACCATTGTCAGGGCTGCTTCCTGGAACCTTTCTTCTCGAGAGTCTCCAACCGCTGTAATGACTTCACTGCCCGTGATTCGAAATCATCCTTCAATTGTTGGTAATCCTCATCGGAGAGCTTTCCCATGCGATAGTCCATTTCGATATCTTTGAGGGTGGCTATCAGGCTTTCCTTCTCCTCCAGAGCTACTTCGAACTCACTCCGGCGAACAGTCGCTGCTTCCGACTTGTTGGTCAACAAGGGCCAAGCCACAAACAGCACCAATGCAATCAATATGATCGGAGAAAGAAGAGATTCCATATCCATATTCTGTTACTTCTGGTGAATACTGCCGCTAGACAACTTCGTCCTGGACTTCCTCTGGAGTCTTTTCGGGTGCCCGCGCTGCGGTAGGCTTCCGATCTGGAAAAATCACAAACACACCACCCAGCGCCATAATTCCGATCCCAGTCCATATGAACTGGACCAGGGGATTAACGAAAACATGAAAGCTCGCGCTTCCAGTCTCATCCCAACCAGAAAGCACGATGTATAAATCCTCATAGAGACGGGATTGTATGGCCACTTCCGTCGCCGGCTGTTCACTCTTATGATGGAAATGCTTCTGAGGAAACATCTGCCCCAGTGACTGGCCGTCTTCGCTCACTTCAATCGTGGCAAAGGCCACATCCTTCTCAGGATCCCGCCTCTCTGACATGCCGGCATACGTCAGAGTGTATCCCTTCAGCTCGAAAGACTCACCAGGTTGAACCGTGAACACCTTGTCGACACTGAAGAAAGAACTGGCAATAATCCCGATAAATACCAGCACAGTGCCGCCATGAATAATGAAGCCACCGTACCGTCTCTTGTTCGCCAATGTAAGATCTCTGAGAGCGGTCAAGAACCCTGAGGGACGGATGCTCTGCCTGGCTCGAGCTCCTTTGTAGAACTCAAGAGCGATTGTCATCAAAACAAAAGCAGAAGACGAAAAGAATGCCAGTGAAATCCAGTGCCTCATTCCCAGGATTAGCAGCACAATCCCTGTAAGGAGCCCCACGGCAAGTGGGAACAGGAAGTTGCGTCGAAAATTCTTGAATGAAGCTTTGCGCCAGGCAATGAGAGGGCAGATTCCAGTTAAGATGAGGAGAGCCAGCCCCAAAGGCCAATTCACCTGGTTGAAGAAAGGTGCGGCAACAGAGATCTTCTCTCCCCGAGCCCATTCGGAGAGAATCGGGAATACGGTCCCCCAAAAGACGGCAAAACAGATCGATATGAATAGCCAGTTGTTGAGAAGGAATGTCGCCTCCCGGGACAAGAACGATCGCATTCGCAGTTCACTCCGAAGTTCGTTACTCCGGTAGAAAATCCAAAACAGGGCAAACGAGGTGCTGAGGGCAAGAAATACAACAAAAAACGGCCCGATATTGGAAAGCGCAAACGAATGCACTGACGAGATGATTCCACTCCGGGTAATGAACGTGCCGAAAATCGAAAGTTCAAATGCAAGCACAATCAACACGAAATTCCAGAGCTTCAGCATCCCTTTCTTCTCGGTGACCATGATCGAGTGCAAGAAAGCAGTTGCCACCAACCAGGGCATAAACGAAGCATTCTCCACAGGATCCCAGGCCCAATAGCCTCCCCACCCCAGCTCTTCGTAGGCCCATCTGCCACCCAGAGTGAAGCCAAGAGTCAGAAAAACCCAACTCACCAAAGTCCAACTCCGCGTAGGGTGAATCCAGGATGTGTCTGTCCGGCCGCTCATAAGGGCCGCCATTGAAAAAGCGAAAGGAATCGCCAAGCCGACATAGCCGAGAAACAACGTCGGTGGATGGATAATCATGTAGATGTTCTGTAGAAGTGGGTTCAAGCCCTGCCCATCCATTGGCCTGCCGGGCAGCGTCTCAAATGGATTGGCTGCGAAATAAAGCAGCAACGAGAAGAAGAGCATGATGCCCAAGAGACAGAAGGTCACGTAAGGCATCAGATCCCGGTTGCGATGGCGATTCTGAAGAACAGCTACGAGAGAAAAAGAAGCCAGTACAAGCGCCCAGAGCAGAAGACTTCCCTCCTGCCCTCCCCAGAAGGCGGTGAACTTGAAATGAGCAGGCATGGCGGCGGCACTGTAGTTCGCCACATACTTAACCAGAAACTCATCCCTGAGGAAGAGTACCCAGAGTGCAATGGAAGCAGCACCGATGAGCACAGCATTAGCGATAACACTGTTCTCAGCACTTCGGATCAGCGGCAGGTTCTTTGTCCGCCCCCCCACCAGGGCCACGACCATCCCGTAGGCACAGAACAGCATCGATGCGACGAGCGCGTAATGTCCGAGCTGGATCATTGCGCGGCTGCCCTCTCGTCCACCGGATATTCACCGGGGTGTTCGTCGGCCTGCCCTTCATACTTGGAGGGACACTTCGCCAGCAGGGTTGTAGCATCGAAGGTGCCACTACTGGCGTCGTAGGAGCCCTCTACAACCACTTCAGCATTGTCTTTAAAAGTGTCAGGGATGAGTCCACGGTAAGTCACGGGTATCGACGCATCCGTGCCCTTTTCGTAGACCAGAAAATCGGCTTGCCTACCGTTGTTGCTCGTCTGGATGCTTCCGGGCTGGACGTGCCCACTCACGCGGATACCTTTACTGACTAAGTTCGGGCTTTGCCCTTTTATTTCGCTAACCGTGTAGTAATAAACCATTGATTCGCTGATGCCACTGAACATCAAGTAGCAGATACCGCCAATGATCAAGGCGCCGGCGAAAACAAACTTGGCATGTGGAATCCTCATAACTGCACCCTCAAAAGAACCGAAAAGCTCCGACAGGAGCAAAGAACTCTGGTCATTCTAGCAAGAACGGATCCGTCCATGGAAGTTTGGCGAGACCAGCGACCCCACCTTCTCGCTCCGCGAATCAGGGAAAAAGCAAACGAACATCGCGCAGGGAAGATGGGATGGAGCAGGTTCCTGCAAACAAGGACGAGTGCAGGAACCTTGCCGTTCAGGCGCTTTGAAGAAAGTCCCGCGACCTCCTCTTAGGGAAAAACAGCGCAGCAATCTACTGCAGAATCAAGATCACGACAAAAGTGAGAAGTGCAAGGAACTCGATAAAAGCGAGACCCAGAATGACAAAAAAGCGAATCGTATCGGTTGCACCAGGGTTCCGGGAAACACCTTCACATCCTCCTGCGACAGCTCGACTCTGTGCGATTCCGCAACCCGCTGCTGCTATGGCCATAGCTATAGCCAACCAATGAACACCTAACTCCCTTTCCGTACTCGAAGCCTGATCTTGCGCGTAAACAGGTACTGCCAAGAGTGCAATAATTGCCAAGCCAACGGCTACTAGAATCAACTTTCTCATTCGGGTTTCTCCTTGTTTCAATACCCGTCCCTCTATATCAATGGACAGGTTCCTGTTCCTCGTCACTATGTTCAACTGCTCCGCCAAGATAAACCATGGTCAGAACGATAAAAATGAAAGCCTGTACTGTGCTGGCAAAAAGAGCCAGCGCAATAACCGGTAAGCTGAGCAAAAAGGGGAAAAGAGTATTCAAAGTGCCAATGATCAGCTCTTCGGCATAAATATTTCCGAAAAGCCGAACTGACAGTGAAAAAGGTCGGGCACAATGGCTGATGATCTCGATCACAAACAAAAGGGGTGCCAGCACCAGAGATGGCCCCGCGAAATGCGCCATATACTTCCTGAACCCGTGCTCCTTCAACCCCACGTAGTTGTAATAAACAAAAACCACCAGTGCACAGCTTGCGGTCACATTGATATTGCTGGTCGGAGACATGAAACCAGGAATCATCCCCAACAAGTTTCCCACCAGAATATAAATGAAGAGTCCGCCCAACAGAGGGAAGAAACGGCGAGGGTTGGGTCCAATTATGTCGGTTGCCAGACCGAGAATCCCTTCAGTGATGACTTCCAGGATTTGCTGAAGCACTCCCGGACGGTCAACACTCAACTTCCTTCGCACCAAAAGCGCGAGAAGGATCACAAGGGCCGAAACCACAATGACCATCACCACGTGTGCGGGCAGAACATCATGGTGAGGGTGAAACCCTAACAAAGAAGCTAGCGGATTTGCGATGTACCGGTTAAAAACGGTGGAAATAAAGAACTCGTGGTGTTCCATTATGTGCCAGTTTCACGATGTCCTTCTTAGGAACAGGAAGACTGCCTCCACAATCCCCGCCAGCACGAAGATTGAGAGCCCCAACAAAGCCCCATAAAGGCTCATAAAAGAAAAATGGATCATAGCAAACAGACCACCCAAGATCAACAGAAGTCGGCCCACAAAACCAACCAAAATGAGAGCCGTTCTTCGATCTGTTTCGAGCCCCAGAATTCTGTCGACTCCAGCCTTCAGCCAAGAGAAGTTCAGGTAAGCCAAAATGCCGCCTATAGCAACCGAAAGAGCAGTTCCCCAACCAGAGAACAGTCCGGCACCTGGGACGAGCAGACAAAGAATCAATAACGCATTACGATTCAACCGCTTGACCGCATCAGTCGTGGTTTCATACCCAGAGGATGAATCGGTGATGTCGCGATTCTGCTCCATTGAATCAATACCTGCTGAGCAGTCGGAATA
>JAUWTT010000084.1 GCA_030614585.1 Acidobacteriota bacterium | reverse complement strand
GTAGCATTCGCCTGAGCCTGCATGTTGGAGCGCACATGGACGCGCCCTGTCACTACCTGGAGGACGAGGCAACGATCGACCAGATTCCTCTGGAAACCTGTATCGGCCCAGCGAGGCTTGTCACTCTGGCGGGCGAAGAGACCATTTCGGCGTCTCGGCTCGAGGAACTGCTGATACTGCAGGAGGACTACCCTGAACGGCTCCTGATCCGCGTTTGCTCTGCTCAGGATGGTTATCAGTTTCCCTCGCATTACGGTTGTCTTAGTCCGGAGGCCGCCGAACTGATATCAGAGAGCGAGATCAGACTCCTGGGCGTGGATGCACCTTCGGTAGATCGCGTTGACAGTCAGGATCTTCTTGTTCATCACAAACTGGGACAAACCGGGATCGTGATTCTGGAGAATCTTCTATTGAGAGGCGTTCCGGACGGTGATTATGAACTCGTGGCCCTGCCACTTAAGATTGAGGGCGGAGACGGTTCACCTGTCAGAGCGATTCTGCGGGACTTATCTGAATAAGTACCGGACGAAAGAAACAACCGCTTCAAGTCCCTGGATCTCGAGACCCCGGAAACCGATCATTCACCTTTATTAAAACACTGGAATATTGTGGTCAACGGAACACGGTGTGGAATCGGATGCAGATACAGGTGATCGGGTATGTAGTGAATAGTAAGCAGTAAGTAGTAAGTAGACCGGGTATCCCCTGGTGGTCTTGGTGACTTGGTGGTAAGTCCCCTTATCCAATCACGATTACCGATAATCATCCTTCGCTAAAGCTATGGAGGACAGGCCCCTCCTTCGCCAAGGCTACGGAGGGCAGGCGGATTACTTCGGTTCGTCTTCCCCAAAGTGATCACCCAGAAGCTCCGCTCGGCTACCCACGAACGTACTCTGAAGTCGAATCCGGTCTTTCTTTTCATTGAGGTCGGCTTGACGTAACTGACCTTCGCTGGCGGCGACGACTGTGGCGACTGTTGCATCGCCGGTGACATTGGTTACCGTGCGCAGCATGTCGAGAATCCTGTCAACTCCGAGGATCAGGGCAATGCCGGCGCTTGGCACCCCGATCGCCTCCAGGATAATGACCAGCATGATGATGCCCGCACCTGGGACAGCGGCAGTTCCAATTGAAGCAAGAACCGCAGTCAGTACGATGGTCAGCTGAGCGGTAATCCCGAGTTCCATCCCCAGAGTTTGCGCGATGAACACGGCGGCCACAGCTTGATATAGACCCGTGCCATCCATGTTCATCGTAGCTCCGAGAGGCAGCACGAAGGAACTGACTTCTTCCGACACTCCCAACTTCTCTTTGCACCGTTCCATCGTGACAGGAAGCGTCGCGCCACTCGAACTGGTCGAAAAGGCCACCAGTTGAACCGGGGCGATACCTCTGAAGAACGTAGAGAGTGACATTGGTGACATGAACTTGAGGATTAGGGGATATACCACCAGCGTCTGGATCAGCAGACCCCCTATGACAACAGCACAGTAATAGCCAAGGGCACCCAGCAGGTCGAGCACCTGCATCAGGCTGTCCTGTGCAATCGAAGTGATCGTCCCAGAAATCAACGCGAATACGCCGAGAGGAGCCATCAGCATGATGAGATCAACTATGCGGATGATCACCTCATTGAGTCCTTTGAAGAACTCCAATACCACCGCGATTCTCTTGCGGGAAACCTGAATCATGCCGACGCCGAGGAGGAGGGCGACAAACACCATCTGCAGCATATTGCGGTTGTCCGAGGCCGCACCAAAGAAGTTTTCCGGGACCATGTCCACTAGGAGTTGCAGTGGACCCCTCTCTTTGGCTTCCTCCGCCTGTCCAGCATGGGTCGAGGCGTCCTGCTGGTAAGTCTCCTGCAGACTCTGTCGCATTTCTGCCGGCACTTGTGATCCGGGCTGGACAAGGTTTACGACCGCCAGTCCGAGGGTTACCGCGATCGTCGTGGTTCCAATATAGATGAGAATTGTCTTGCCTCCGATACGAGAAAGCTTTCTCAGGTCGGAGAGCGACGAAACGCCTGTTACAAGAGAGGTTAGAACCAGAGGGACAGCGATCAATTTGAGCAGGTTGATGAAAATGGTTCCAAACGGAGAGATCCAGTGGGCTGTAAACGTTCCCCAACCGGAAACTGCTGCGAGTACTCCGTACAGGATCCCGAGAATCAAGCCGATTATGATCTGCCAATGCAGTTTCCGGTACCAAGGCATGAGGAGTATCCTCACAATTCCGCCGTTTATAGTCAAACTTGCAGGAGTTTCCTAATGTAGACCAGCATGTGGAACTTAAGTGGCTGGCCCGGAGTCGGTGAACGGTTAAACGTTATCGGTAATCGGGGTTAACCACCAAGGCACCAAGAACACCAAGAAGATGTCACCCACGAAACAGTTCCCAGTTCCCAGTTCCTATTCCAGGACGAGACCGAGGGGAGAGCAGAGAAGCAGCCGGTGAGCCACCTTCAGATTGCCTTTCCAGAACCCAAAATCACTCAAGGCTGCCAGGGCAAACTCCGAGCAGGTCGGATCGAAGCGGCAGGTCGCCATATGGGCCACGAGCGGAGAGCCGAATCGCTGGTAGAGCTGGATTGAACCGATCTCGGCTCTGAGAGGGAGGTTTGTTTGCAGAAGAAGGACGCACACTGCAAACAGGCCTCCCCATTTAATGAGCTTCAGAGGGTATTTGCCTACTTCCACTGATCCGCAAAATCGGTAATGAAGGGCACTCGGAAACGTTCCCCGTTCAGAGCTTTGATGATACACATGATATGAACTGCCAAGGCCGCCAGCCAGAGCAACCCGAATCCGCCGCAGCCGATGATGGCCCCTATGACAGGGAACAGCGCAAGGATCGACAACGCGATCGATATGACGATCCAGGAGACAACCAGGATGATACCGTGTTTCGCATGCCACTGAACTTCCGGGTCGTCCTGTTCCACCAGCAAGGGAATTATGGCCAGGATGCCCAAATAACTGAGAATCAGCATTATGGTTCGGTTTGGTGAGACGTTGCCTGAAGGCGGCTGATTAGGTGGTGGCCCCGGCGGTGGCCCTGGTGGATTCTGCTGGTTCATATTCTGGTTCTCTTCCATTGAGTCTTCTCCTTTTTTCGCAGGCAGGAATAGGGCAAACTAACCCCTGTGCACGTGCATCAAGTGCTTTGGTAACACAACAGGGTGACTGGGGGCAAATTCGAAGCTCGAACTTCAAGATTTGAATTTGTTTCGAACTTCGGGCTTCAGACTCTTCGTCGGTCAGTCGGGCAGCTCGATTCTCAGGGAGTCTTCTTCCACGATCACTTGCTCCCCTTCCTGGGCCTGTTTGAGTCGCCAGGTCTGCACGTCATCCGGTACGTGGACGAGACGGATTTTCCGACGAACAGATTCCGGAAGCTGAAGGAGGTCGTATTCCGAAGTGTGGGGTCCGGTTCTGGATTTGTCAGCTTCGTGGTAGACAACGTCTGCCGACCAAAGCCAGTCGTTGAACAACTTCTCGTAGGCAGGTGTAGCCAGGAGCTTCCTCTCGTGCAGTTGTCTCAACAGAGCGGGGCGATAGCAGGTGTCTCCACTGATCCCAACGGAGAAGTTCCCCATATGTACCTTCAGACCTAACGTTGGTGTCGGATGCCAATTGTGTCGAATCTCCACACTTGGACCCGAGAAAAGGGGAGTGAGTGCATTCTCTTCAAGTTCACAAAACTCAACGTAGGTGTCAAATGGCCTGGTTTGTGTTCTCATTAAATCGGGTTCGAATCCGACAGCAAAAGAGGGGAAGAACTTCTCCTCCAGTTCTTTATAAACTTGCTTAGACGTGAATAACGGAGTTCTTACACCCTGAATGCCTCGCTTCCAGAGCAGCAGAGTTTCCAAGCCCGAAACGTGATCCCCGTGGATGTGAGTCACGATTACAGCGTCAATATCTCCAGGGCCGAGCCCTCGCTGTTGGAGGATTCGGAAGAGACCTTGTGGGCCGTCCACCAGGATTCGTTTTTCCGCTGTTATTAGAAAGCTAGTGTTGTTATGGATGGCAGTGAACGCATTTCCCACTCCCAGCACTTCTAGTCTCATATATCCAATATTAGACCCAATTGAGTCGTTGGGGAACGAGAATTTGTTTCTTTTGAGGCGAGTATGCAATCCCATTCGAACCTCAGCGAATCGAGAGGCCTCCATGTTATACTTTGCCGATGCTGAGGCCGGTGCTTGACCCAGAAAGAATCCCGAGAGCCAACTTCCCGACTCGGTTTGGAAACTTCGAGATTCTCGGGTTTGAGAGCGAGTTGGACGGCGAACAAGCGGTGGCTCTTTTGAAAGGGGATCTGAAAGAATCTGAAGCGCCCCTTGTGCGAATTCATTCGCAATGTTTTACGGGTGATACCCTCCATTCGCTGAGGTGTGACTGCGGCGACCAGTTGGAGCATGCTCTCGAACGAATTTCTAGAGAGGTACCCGGTGTCTTGATATACCAGATGCAGGAAGGTCGAGGCATCGGCTTGGTGAACAAGTTGAGAGCTTATGAGCTACAGGATCAGGGGATCGACACTGTGGATGCCAACCTTCGCCTGGGGTTTGACGCGGATGAGCGCAACTACGAATTCTGTGCCGAAATCCTCAAGTTCTTGGGGATTCTGTCTGTTCGCCTTCTGTCGAATAACCCTGACAAGATTCGTGGCCTCGAGTCATCAGGTATCAGAGTGATCGAGCGCGTCCCATTGGTTGTGCAATCATCTTCGCTCTGCAGCGGGTACCTCAAGACCAAGAAAGAGAGAATGGGACATCTCTTGTGAGTGTCCTCCCCGTGCGGACTGTTCCCTAATCAAACTCTGAGGGAAGATGGCCTTCTAGGCCGTCACTGAAGATCTTGGAGCTAATCCTGGAAGTGACAAGCTGGAAGCTTATCTTCCGCTCCATCAATCGCAGGCCAACCGCTCACTTCTTACTTCTTACTTCTTACTTCCCGCGACAAGCGGCAGGCCGATCACTGTTGGGTGAGGATCTCGCGGATCTGCGGACCTGATGGATGGTCGGGATAGGCTTCAATGAAACCGGCCAGAAGCTTCTTCGCCTCGTCCATTTCACCTGTGTAAAGGAGGACTTCAGCCTTCATCAAGTCGGCTTCCTTAGCATACTCACTCTCTGGAAACCTCTTCTGCAAACTCTCCAGCGTCTCAACAGTTCCGGCCAGATTCTGGGTGGCGAAGTGGATTTCTGCCAGGTAGTAAAGGCTTGAATCGGTGGCTCCGGAACGGTTTCCGGGATCCAGGTCGATGACCTTGGAGAACTGTTCCCTCGCTTTCTCATACATACGGCCCTCCATATACTTCATGGCGAGACGATATTGAATCTCTGCATCGTCAGGGGATTCCTCCGCCTGCTTCCTGAGAAATCCAACGGAAGTTGGGGAAGATACACTTTCCTCGACTGCCTGAACGAACTGAGGCGCCGGTACAAAACCCTGGAGACGGTCAATTTCGTCGCCGTCTTCATCCAAAATCAGGACTGTGGGGAACCCTGTGACCCCAAAGCGCTGCCGCATCTCGGCACCCACCGGGTCCGTTTCAGCGTTAAGACGCAACCAGGAGTACTCGGGTCCCAGTTGACCGACCACAGCAGGATCCTGAAAAGTTGTCTGATCCATCTGTCGGCAATACCCGCACCAATCGGTGTAAAGAAAGGTGAGGACCGCCTGTTTCCCGTCGGCGGCTTCTGCGAAGGCGCTTTGCGGATCAGAGTGCCATTCAATTCCGGAAGATTCTGATTGTGGTCGCTGATTGCAGGACAAGAACGCAACCAAGAGTATGAGACCACCAAGAACGAAAAGAAGTTTGTTTTTTATCACTTGTTCACCAAATCATCATCGGTATGAAATTCGCCATCCGGACCGGCGGAGCGCAGGTCAAAAGTGGCAGTGCCCTGCGGTTCGTAACCGAACGGCTTCCACCAACTGTCCACACGGATCACCGCAGGAAGATACCTTGGATTCAATGTGTCAATCAGTTCTTCATACGACATTACTTGTGGGACCTCTCCAGAATCCTCGACATATTTGTGAATGCCATGGGTAATCTGGTCAATCTGACTCAGCGTTTCCGCTTTCCGACTCTCTTCCAGGGCCGCGAGGATGCGGTCAACCTTCTCCCACCTTCGATCTCCGAGCCGGACTTCATCCAGGACCCAGTGCCGCCCCTCTTTGCGCATTCTTACCGCCGTCTTGATATTGATCTCAGCAATGGCCTGGTCTCCGCTTTCCCGGACGCTTAGGATCTCTACCGCCTCAGCATCCAGTTTAGCGTCAGCCGCAGTTCGAACCTGGTCCTGAACCTGTTTGTCAAGGCTCTTTCCACAAGAAAGAAGAAGGATGGTTCCGATCAAAAGGGTAGGGTACGGGTATCTCACAGAATCAGAACTATAGCATAGTCACTACTTGGCAAGCTGTTCTTGACTAATAGCCTCCTGGTGATAAGTATAGGCCAGTGCCTGTCAATCTCGAGACCCCGGTTCAGTACATAAAGGGTGTTGGTCCGCGTCGTAGTGAGATGTTTGAGAGAGCGGGAATCAGAACGGCTGGGGATCTTGTGAGATATCGGCCCTTTCGATATGAGGATCGGACCAATTTTCAGGATATTGCCGCTCTTAGGCTGGGAAGAGATGTGGTGGTCCGAGGGACGGTCCAGCATCCCGGACAGTTGCGGATGCGCCGCAAAGGTCTCAGCATTTTCGAGTTGGTTATTGCGGACGACTAGGGTTCCATGCCAGTCAGGTTCTTCAATCAACCTTACCTCAGCAGAGTCTTCAAAAAAGAACAGGAAGTAATCCTCTTTGGAGTTCCCCATCACGATTCCTACTCTTCGGCTGTTATCTTTCAAAACCCGGAGTTCGAACTAATCTCTGCCGGTGAAGATCAGGTGATCCATACGGGCAGGATCACCCCTGTGTATCGAAGGATCGAAAAGTTGACGACGCGAGTCCTCAGGCAATTAATCCATCGTTCGCTGGAAGCCTTGGGGGCAGATGAACACGATTCTCTTCCGAGTGAGATTCGGTCCAGGTGGAATTTCCCCAGCATTTTTGAAGCTTTGTGGAATCTGCACTTTCCAGAATTCCCTGCGGGAATGAGCAAAGAGAAGTTCCTGGAAGCCTTGAATGAATTCTCGACACCTTCCCAGCGGCGATTCGTCTTCGAGGAGTTCTTCCTGTTTCAGTTGGGGCTTTACATGGCGAGGCGACGCCGGGAGTTGATTCCGAAGCGAAGGAAGATAGTTCTCGGATCCAACGTTCGGAATCGAATAAAGACAATCCTGCCATTTCACCCTACAGCTGCCCAGAAGAGGGTTTTGAAAGAGATTTTAGGGGACGTCTGCGGTGACCGGGTGATGAGCCGACTGCTGCAGGGTGACGTCGGGTCCGGCAAGACCATCGTCGCCCTTCAAGCCATGGTGGTTGTCATAGAGAATGGTTTTCAGGCAGCTCTGATGGCGCCGACAGAACTGCTTGCAGAACAGCATCTCAGAAACATGCAGAAGTACATTCGGGAGACTCCTTACCATCTGGCTCTTCTCTCCCGAAGAATCAAAGGGGAAGAGCGAAAGCGGGTCCTTTCGCAAGTCAAGTCGGGAGAAGTACAACTTTTGGTGGGAACTCATGCCTTAATCCAGGAGAAAGTAGCTTTTCAGAATCTGGGCATTGTGGTCGTTGATGAACAGCACCGTTTTGGCGTGATCCAAAGGTCGGAGTTGATGAAGAAGGGAGACCTTCCTGACACGCTGGTGATGACCGCTACTCCGATTCCACGAAGTCTTGCTATGACGGTGTATGGTGACTTGAGAGTCTCGCTTCTCGACGAAATACCTCCTGGGCGGAAGCCGGTGAAGACTGTCGTGAAAACAGAAACCAGCCGGGACGAGATTTATTCGGTTCTACGGCGGCAGGTACAGGATGGTAGACAGGTCTACATCGTTTATCCTTTGATCGAAGAAGCGGAGAAACTGGAACTCCGGTCTGCGGTCGAGATGGCCGAGCAACTTCAAACTGAAGTTTTTGAAGATGTTAAGGTGGGGCTGATGCATGGCAGGCTTCCGTCGGCCGAGAAGGACGAACTCATGAAGCAGTTCGCCAAAGGCAATGTGCAGGTTTTGGTTTCGACCACTGTCATCGAAGTAGGCATTGATGTTCCGAACGCGACTGTGATGGTGATTGAACATGCTGAGCGGTTTGGACTTTCACAGCTTCATCAACTGCGAGGGAGGATTGGAAGAGGGGAGCATGGAGGTTTGTGCATCCTGATGGTAGATAAAGTTGCAAGCCGCGATGCTCACGAGCGGCTGGACATTATGAGAACTACCAGTGATGGGTTCAAAATAGCCGAGAAGGATCTGGAAATACGAGGCCCGGGAGAGTTCTTGGGTACGAAACAGTCGGGTGTCCCCGTGTTTCATTTCGGAAACATTGTTCGGGACAGAGAAATCCTCGAACTGGCGCGCCGGGAGGCTGAGAGCTTCTATGATCGAGTGAGTTCGGGTGATGATGCAAGGCAGAAGGCGAAACTGGGCCGTTTGATCAATGAGTGGAGGGAACAGCACGGGCTGATTCGGGTGGGTTGAATCGGTGATCCCTGTTTCCAGGATCGGTAAGCGATGAGGATAATTGCCGGACAATTCAAAGGGAAGAGGCTGGTTCAGTTTAGAGGACGTATTCGCCCTACCTCGGATCGGTTGAGGGAAAGTCTTTTCGCCTCTCTTGGTAACAGTGTTGAAGACAGCATCTGGCTGGACCTTTTTGCCGGCTCGGGGGCGGTGGGACTCGAGGCACTGAGTCGTGGGGCCCGTCACATCGTGTTCAACGATAGGGAAGCCGAAGCTCGGAAGTTATTGAAAAGGAACCTCAGTGCCTGTGGGGTCGTTCACGGGGTGGAGACATGGGACTTGGATGCCATCACCTTCCTCAGGAAGAGCCCGACCCGAGAAGTTTGTACGCACATCTTCCTTGACCCACCTTACCAGTATCCACGCCTTGGCAAATTACTTCGGACTGTGGTTGGCTCACCTCTGTTCGAACCCAAGAGTACCCTCGTACTGCTTGAGGTGTTCAAGAAGACGAAGGTCGATCTGGCCGACTTGGACTTGGAAATCGAGAAGACATTAAAAGGTGGCGACAGCTTGATGCTGATGATGCGCAGCTGATCGACTTGTTGGGGTCTGGTTAATGTGGAAGCTTGATTCTTGGTGATCTTGGTGGCGAGCTTATGTAATTGCCCCGGCTAGTGTCCTTTGTGTTTTGGTGGTCTGAATAGCGCAGACAAGGAACCTCGAAAAAAGAACAAGGCAAGAACGGAGGCGAGGGCAAAGGCAAGGGTGAAGACGAAGGGGGTCAGTAGACCTTTCAGCCCGTTCTCCTGATCAATTTGCAGTTTTTTCCCGGGCCAGCCGACGTAACAGATGCCGGCCCAGAAATACGGGTGTGACCCGGAAACTGTCTGGCCGTTGCGTGGAAGTTGTTGTTTCAGGAATTTGTTCCGAGCCAGGTACAGTGCCTCATCCATTGGATAGCCCGAGAGTGCGTAACGATAGAAGTCGACGAAGATCTCTGCCGCAAGCTCATCCATTCCCCACCTGCTGGCTATCAAGGTTTGCGCTCCCTGAGCCAGGAAGAGTTCGGTTACCCCCAACCAGTAGGGAGAACCGGAATTGTAGGCGTTTGCTGACTCGCACACTGCCAACGAAAGGAGTTGACATTCAAATCCGTGCTTTACGAAGGCCATAAGATTGGTGTTCTTGGAGCCGTTTTGGAAGGAGGATGCGGGCCAGAATTCCGGATGCAGGGAAAAGTGGGTCGAGACATGGATCCACTGACCAGTGAGCTTTCTGGGGTTGTCGATGTTCTCGACTACTCGAAGATTGGGAGCGTGCTGACGGAGGACTCTTTGCTCCATCTGCGCCCCCTGGCGGGCCGAAAACCCAGAGGGCAGCAGGAGCAGAGGCGCAGAGTCTTTAGGCCTCGTTTCCTTGAATCGTTTGTCCGGATCGGGTAGGTAACTGAGGATGCGCTTTTCACCCCAGCGGAGTCCGTCCGGGCAACGAAGTAACTCGAAAGGAATGATCTGCAGCTCTTTGTGTGGGATTAGAAGGATGCGGCGGGTGGTAACCAAGCCGTCCACTGGAGCGATGATCTCGGTGTAGAGACGGTCTGTTGGTGGAATCCGAGCGCTTGGAGACAGCGTAGCCTGGTGGCCGTAGAAATACTCGCAAATTCGCTGCGTGAGTGCCGCGGTATCTTCAGAGATTCGGAAAACGAGGTACTGGGTCCCCGTCACTGATTCTATCCACGTATGGATCAATTTTCCGTCGGGCCACATCTCAAGGATTGTAAAGCCGTCTTCGGCCTGGCCCGGTGTGTATTCGGTCAGGGTTTCCCGACTTAGTGCCCTGGGTTGATTCGCTGCCCCAAGCTGTACCAGTTGGCTCAATTCGTCCTCTGCAAATCCGATAGGCCCGCTGGAGCTGAGAACGCGT
>JAUWTT010000459.1 GCA_030614585.1 Acidobacteriota bacterium | reverse complement strand
CCCGTGAAGATGGGAACTGGGAATTGAACCACGAAAGCACAAAAGCACGAGGAATTCTTTGTGATTTAGTGATTTTGTGGTTAAAGAAGCTCCGGCATCCGGTAACCAGTAACTGGCATCTGGTTCCTACACAAATTTACAAATCTTTACGAAACAAGGTGATCCCCTTCGCGTAATCTCTCATCAGTGAATGAGAGTTGAGCCAACATCGGCCGAGCGGGTCCTCTCGCCACTGAATTGAGCTTTAATGAAGAAAGGAATTACTCATATGAAACGATCATTAGTTTTCGCCTCGATAATAGTTTTGCTGGCAGCAGTCGGGTCAGTCGCTCTGGCTCAGGGCCCGGGCCCAGGCGGTGGTCAAGGTTCGGCACCCGGTTACAGCCCCGGTCATGGTCAAGGGGAAGGCCCAGATGGCTGGTCCAGACGTGGAGGACTCATTCATAAGTTGAACAGAGTTCTGGAATCCGTCGAAGCTCTGGCGTTGGATTCTGACCAGGAAGCAGATATTATTGCCCTGATTGAAGCCCACAGAGAGAGCTTGCCAAAGCCGGATGGCGAGAAACCTGGTCTCGAGCTTCATGCCGAATACGCCAAAGCTATCTTGAATGGCGATCCTGTCGGAGACATCATTGTGGAGTTGGCTGAAATGATGGCTGTCCACATGGCGGAGCGTATGCAACGCCAGGCTGAGTTCGCGAGTCAGGTTCTGGATATCCTGACTGAGTACCAACTCGCTGCACTTCAGGAATTGAATCCGCAGCGCCTCGTGGGACTGCTGAGCGGTGGCGGAGGCAGAGGGTTCCGATCCATGAGAGCAAGCGAGGGTCATAGAGTGAGACCCACCCGAAACTAACTCCTCACCAACACCTCCAACGCCCTTTGCGTTCTTTGCCAACTTGGCGTGAAACCCATTCACCTCACGCCAAGGCGCAAAGAACGCAAAACCCTCAAGACTCAAGACCCAAGACCCCAGTCCCCAAGCCCTGGATAACCAGCCGGGTAAAGTGCATCATGAACCGATGGATTTGCTGAAGAGGTTCTCCTACGCGCTGTTGTTCTTGTTCATTCTCGTCTCGGAACCGATCAGGGGACAGGAGCACCCCTATGGAACCGGTACCTGGGACGCGAGTGCCTTGGGCAATCATCGAGTGGTACTGCAAGTCGACAGCCCTGCGGATGCGGTATTAGTAGATATCCCCTGGAGGCGAAGAGACTCTGATCCGGATCAGAAGCGCGTCATCGTGATCGATGAGACGACGGGTGCGCAAATTGAGAACGTGTTCGCCGCTGGGATTACGCGTGAGAGGGGTGAAATCGTGTTCCAGCCCGCGACGGCTCCTGGCCGTTATCACGTGTACTATCTCCCCCATCGCTTGACCGGGCGCAGCAACTATCCGACGGTTGAGTATCTTGAACCGACAGCCGCCGCTTCGGAGGAGTGGTTAGCCAGGAATGGTCTTAGAGAACCCTCCAATTCCCTGCAACATCTCCCGAAAGCCCGGATCCTCGAGTTTCAAGCGATCGACGAGTTCAACACCTTCTACCCGATGGAAGTGGTCGCCTTCGAATCAGAAGTTGACGCGATGCTATCTCGTAACCGGGAGCCCTACCTGCTCTTTCCTGAAGACCGGTCAAATCCGATCCGCATGCAAGTGGACCTCCCTGTCCAATGGGTCACTGACGGCCCAGGGAACAGCTATTCTGCCACGGCTTCGCGTGGAGAGTTTTTCGTTTTCCAGATTGGAGTTTACGCGGCCCGACAAGGGTTGGAGAAACTGAAGATCAGCGCACGGGACCTAGTGTGTCAGGGATGTGAATCACTGATTCCCGCGGATAACCTGCGCTGCTTCAACCTGGCAGGGATCGACTGGACCGGCAAGCGGTTCGAGAAGGTCATGGGTGTGGACAAGGGAAAGATCCAGGCTCTTTGGTTTGGTATCCAAATCCCCCGAGACATCTCTCCCGGGAGCTATGCAGGTGGCCTGACCATTTCTCCCGGGAACGCGCCCCCACAAGAGGTCGTGATTGAACTGGACGTCACCGACCGGGTCCTGGAAGATGCCGGTGACAGTGAACTTTGGCGCCAGTCCCGGCTCCGCTGGCTGGACTCGACAATAGCTTTGGACGATTCGGTTGCTCAACCATACATTCCGCTCAAGCGACAAGGAACCGAACTGAGCTGCCTGGGACGAAAGATCAACCTGGGCCCCTCCGGACTTCCTGCGGCAATTGAGAGCTTTTTCACTACTGAAATGACCAGCGTCGGCACGACAGGGAGAGAACTGCTTCAAGCTCCAATCCGTTTCTCGGTCAGGGACAACGAGGGTAAAGTGGGCACCTGGGACCGACAAGGTGTCGAGTTCCGAGATGAAACCCCGGGCCGTATCAGCTGGGAAGCGAAGAGCAAGTCCGATTCCATGAGCCTGCACTGCGCAGCTGAGATGGAATTCGATGGAAACCTTGAGTTTTCTCTCACACTCAGCGCGAATGAGCCCACGGTTCTGCGCGATGTTTTCCTGGAAGTCCCACTTCGAGCTGATGTCGCGCAATACATGATGGGTCTGGGCTATAAAGGAGGTTATCGCGCAAAGGGTTACGAATGGGAATGGGACCAGTCCAAGAATCAAGACTCTGTATGGGTCGGAGACGTAAACGCCGGCCTGCAACTCAGTCTCAAGGATGAGAACTACTCCCGTCCTTTAAATACGAACTTCTACCTCCTGAAACCGCTCAACCTGCCACCGTCCTGGTACAACTCAGGAAAAGGCGGCATCCATCTTGAAGAAGCCGAGGGGAGGTTTGCGATTCGCGCTTTCAGTGGTGCCAGGACTCTCGAACCCGGAGCGGATCTTCACTTCAACTTTCGCCTGCTCTTGACACCGTTCAAACCGATCGACCCGAAGAGACACTGGAGAAACCGTTTCTACCACAGCTTTTCACCAGTGGAGGAAGTTGCATCAGAGGGCGCCAACACGATTAATGTTCACCACGCCAACGACATCAACCCGTATATCAACTACCCGTTCCTTCGAGTCGAAGCCATGAAGGACTACATCGACGAGGCACACCTGCGAGGCTTCAAGGTCAAGATCTACTATACGGTCCGGGAAATCACCAACCGTGCCGCGGAACTGTTTGCACTGCTGAGCCTGGGGACAGAGGTTCTTTCCGATGGAGCCGGGGGAGGCCCGCCCTGGCTTCGAGAACACGTCGATGCGGGCTACATTCCCGGATGGTACGTACCCAAATTGAAAGACGCCGCGCTCATCAACAGCGGAACTTCACGATGGCACAACTACTACCTGGAAGGACTCGACTGGCTGGTGAAAAATGTCGGGATCGATGGAATCTATATCGACGATGTTGCCTTTGGCAGGACCGTCATGAAGCGAGTACGGAAGATTCTTGATAATGGGCGTTCCGAAGCTCTGATCGATCTTCATTCGGCTAATCAGTTCAATGTCCGAGACGGCTTCGCCAACAGTGCCAACCTGTACCTCGAACACTTTCCGTACCTGGACAGGCTCTGGTTTGGGGAGTACTTCGATTACGACTCACCCCCGGATTTCTGGTTGATTGAGGTGTCGGGTATTCCATTTGGCCTCATGGGCGAAATGCTGCAGGACGGTGGAAATCCCTGGCGCGGCATGCTGTACGGGATGACAGGACGACTCCCCAGGACAAGGGACCCGCAGGCATTGTGGCATCTCTGGGACGAATTCGGAATTGAGGAAAGCGAGATGATTGGTTATTGGGCACCCTCATGTCCTGTCACGATCAAACATCCCGATCTCAAGGCGACCGTGTACAAGAAGGATTCCGAGGCATTGATCGTCGTTGCCAGTTGGGCCGATCAGCCGGTCGAGGTTGAGGTCGAGTTTAATTGGGACGAACTGGGAATTGAATCGTCCAGAGCAAGCTTGGTGGCTCCCGAGGTGCTGCATCTGCAAAAAGCCCGGGAATTCGAACCGGATGCTCCAATCCGTGTTGAGCCGGGCAAAGGCTGGTTCCTGGTAGTCCGTGAGTCAACACCCTGATCCACCCCACACTGGCCTCAATTCCTTGGTGCCCTTGGTGTCTTGGTGGTTAATCTTCGGGACCAATCGGACACCAGCCGTTG
>JAUWTT010000557.1 GCA_030614585.1 Acidobacteriota bacterium | reverse complement strand
TCTAGCAGCTGAGACAGAAGAACATATTGTCTGAAACTGAGCCCTCCTTCGCTAAAGCTATGGAGGGCAGGCCCTCCTCGGGTTACCTATGTCCTAACCACGCCCCACCCATGTCCTGACCACGCCCTGGCATCCGGCATCCGGTATCCCCCATATAGAGAATCCGTCGATGCTCACGTATCATGAAGTCCACGAAACCAAGGAGTCTGCTGCATGGATACTGAAACACCTCAGAGTTGGGCATACTACGTTGGAAACACTCGAAGAACGGACGGGACGCCGATCGAAATAAGGGCCTGTTACGACGGATCGCTGGTCGGTACGACCTTCCGTCCTCCTGACGAAGCGATCGAGGAGGCCGTCAATTCCGCTGTGACAGCCTTTGAGACAGCTTCACGCCTCCCGGCCTATGAACGGGCTGAAATCCTGCGTGCAATGTCGAGAGAAGTTGAGAGCCGCAGTGAGGAGTTCGTGAGGATCCTGGCTCTCGAAGCGGGAAAACCGGTCAAGGCCGGACGCGTAGAGGTGGATCGGTGTATTTTCAACCTGCGCAACGCGTCTGAGGAAGCCCAGCGTATCGAGCACGAACTCATTCCTCTAGACCTACTCCCGGCAGCCAGGAATCGGTGGGGTATGATCCGGCGTTTTCCTTTGGGAGCAATCCTGGCAATCACTCCCTTCAACTTCCCCCTGAATCTGGTCGCCCACAAGGTTGCACCTGCGATTGCTTCGGGGAACACGGTAGTCCAGAAGCCGGCTTCTAAGACGCCGCTCTGTTCTCTCCTACTTGCTCAAGTAGCCTACGATGCGGGGATCCCTGACGGGATGCTCAATGTCCTTCCCTGTTCGGCAGAGAAGGCGGAAGGAATGGTAGGCGACGACCGTTTCAAGCTCTTGACGTTCACAGGGAGTTCCGAAATCGGCTGGCAACTCAAATCCAGAGCTGGGAAGAAGAAGGTGGCACTCGAACTCGGAGGCAACGCAGGCGCGATCATTCACAGTGATGCAGACGCGGATGACGCAGCTAAGCGGTGTGCTCTCGGCGGATTCGCCTATTCAGGACAGAGCTGTATCTCGGTTCAACGGATCTTCGTTCACGCATCCATCTTCGATAGGTTCGTGGCAGCCCTCGAGCTTGCGACAAACGCACTCAAGGTGGGAGACCCCTTGGATGCAAACACGGATGTGGGCCCTATGATTACTCCGGCTGATGCCGAGCGGGTTGAGAACTGGATCGATGAGGCCGTCGAGTCGGGTGCTGAGCTGGTGACAGGAGGTAAGCGGGAAGGGGCCATTTACCATCCCACTGTCCTGACTCATACAAAGCCGCAAATGAAGGTGAACTGTCTCGAGGTCTTTGGGCCGGTCGTTACAGTAGAGCCCTACCGTGAGCTCGAACAAGCTTTTGCATCGGTCAACGACTCAGCGTTTGGTCTCCAAGCGGGAATCTTCACCAACGACAATAGAGCGCTGTTTCAGGCTTTTGAGAAACTTGAGGTCGGGGGAGTAGTTGCGAATGATGTGCCTACCTTTCGGGCAGACCATATGCCTTACGGCGGCACCAAGGACTCGGGGACCGGTCGTGAGGGAGCGCGGTACGCAATCGAAGAGATGACGGAGCGAAAGATTCTGGTATTGAATCTTGATTAGGACCAAGTAACTCAAACCACGAAGGCACCAAGATCACCAAACAAACCCCTTATCCTTAGTGTGCTTGGTGGTTTAGACTATCCGGGATTACCTGTTGTCGCCATCAATCAGGTCGCCTAAGCCTCCCAGGATCGACCCCTCGCCGGTCCTCTTTCCGCCGCCCTGCGGCGCTGCTTGAAGCATCCGTCCAGCTAATCTTGAGAAAGGCAATGACTGCATCCAAACTTTGCCCGGGCCGGTCAAATTAGCGAAGAACAATCCCTCACCCCCAAACAGAGCCGACTTGATTCCTCCAACCTTCTGCACTTCAAAACCTACGGTGTGCTGGAAAGCAACCACACAGCCCGTGTCTACGTGAAGGAGTTCGCCCGGCTGAAGTTCTCGTTCCACGACACAGCCTCCGGCGTGGACAAAGACCATTCCATCACCCTCGAGTTTCTGCATGATGAATCCTTCGCCCCCGAAAAGGCCGGTCAGAATCTTCCGCTGGAAGAAGATCCCGATAGACACCCCCTTGGCCGCACACAGGAAACTATCCTTCTGACAGATCAGTTGGCCCCCGAGGTCTCTCAGGTTCACCGGTATGATGCTGCCCGGAAAAGGAGCTGCAAAGGCGGCCTTTGCCTTGCCGCCGCCACCCTGATGGGTGAACACGGTTATGAAGAGACCTTCGCCGGTCAGCAGCCTCTTCCCTGCACCGAGGAGCTTGTCCATGAAACCCGCATCGTCGTGGGACCCGTCGCCAAAGACGGTCTCCAGTTGAACAAAGGAATCCTTGTACATCATGGCCCCTGCCTCGGCCACCGCACTTTCTCCAGGGTCGAGTTCAATCTCGACGAATTGCATTTCCTCGCCGAATATTTTGAAATCGATCTCATGAGCCAATGTTTGTGCGGGAGGGGGCGCCGGCGCAGTTCCCCCGGAGGGAACCAAATCAGCCACCTCAGAGATAGGGACCCAGCTGGCAAAACCGTCTTTCCAAGCATGCCCATTGGGGTTTGACCGAGCTTGTCGAACTGCCTCGTCATGGGTCATTGGTCCGGTCTGCTTGCCACCATAGCTCAAATACCAATCTGACATATCTAACCTTCCTTTTAATCCAATACTACTTTAGTTCTGCAGAATCTCCGGAATCTCCAACCTCTTCGGGCAGTTCGAACTGTCCGTGTAATTCTCTTGCAGTTTGGTCGCTGATACCGAGACGTGCCTGCAAATAACGAAGATAATCACGCTCCGCTTTGGTGTCCACCTCAATAGCCAATAACGAAACGGCGTAGATTTGATTGGCCAAATCTTCTCCCTGAACCTGAGGGAGGATCGAGTCGATGCTCTTGGGAGAAGCGAGTTCTTTCTCGATGAAATCGCGTTCTTCTCCCGTCATGCCGGCTTCTTCCAGGTAGTTGATGATCGCGCCCATCTCCTTACCATCAATCTGCCCATCAGCGTTTGCTGCTGCAATCATGGCCCGAATCAGGAGCACTGGCTCGTCTGTTTCTGCCTGATCGCCGACCGTGGCTTCTGGAACAGGAGGGGGAGCCGTGGCTGTTTCACTCACATCCAGGGCCCCTGGCGGAGGCGGCGGGGGTTTATTCCCAGTAGGTCGTGACGGGGGAGGAACAGTCTGGCTACTCGAGCTTGAAGAACCTTTGGTGAAATGTTCAAACGCAGCAATTGCGATTCCCAAGGCACCCATCCCCAACATGGTGTTCGTGGTGCTCCCGAAGAGGCTGTCC
>JAUWTT010000496.1 GCA_030614585.1 Acidobacteriota bacterium | reverse complement strand
TCGAAGCTCATCAAGATAACCGGACCGTCGACTATGCGGGGCTGTCCGCTTCCGAATTCTCGGACGCTCAGAAGCGGCAGTTACTACAGTTAGTTGGCCTCTTCGTGGGTAACATGGACGGTGGCCATGCACGTGTACGAATGGCTGAGGTCGATCAGCATTTGGATGAGACTTACTTTGCCTGGATCGGCGGTGTGACCGATGATGCGGTCTTCTACTATCGAATCCACAGTCCTGTGATTCTCATAGAGTTCGATCATCAGAAGCCCGTCGGTACGCGACACATTCATCCGGCTGGCGTGCCAAGCCGCCAGCACATCCATGTGGTTGTGCGCACCCCCAACGGCAACGACTACGGCAAAGATCTTCTTCGCCAACATTTGGAGGCACATCCCCACTGACAGCCACGGCTGTGCATCAGGTACGCAGTTGCGCGAACCCACGCTGAGAACGCGGAAGCCGTTTACGCGAAGTAACCGATGAAAACAGTTGCGTGGCTGGACTGCTTGATTCCCTACACTATCGAGAACAAACTCCGAAAACACGGAGGAAACACTACGACTTTAGATTGAGACCATAAACTCAGGACGCCCAACATCAAGAGGCATCGCCCCGGGGAATAATAGCGTAAACGAAAATGAGCCTCTTCTTTTTGTCAGGGGTAAACAGAATTCTCCAACCTCCAACTCTTAATCGATAGTCACCTCTGAGTTGGCCCGTTAAGGGTCGCACCTGTGAATGAATAAGAGGTCGGTCTACTTTCTCAAGATCAACCAACGCCCCTTTGATCCGTAGTCGTGTTCGCTTATCGAGCCTGAGATACTGCTTCTCGGCTGAAGGTTTAATTTCAATCTGCCAGCTCTTCAAGAGACTTCCCTTTTGCGCCAGATTGGACCTCATTCTTCCCCTTCGTAATCAGATCGACCCATTCGGGATTGGAGAGTATTTCGAGTGTCTCTTTATGCCTCTCGATATACTCGTCAATGAGGTCCGAAAGTATCTCTTTCATCTCGGTCCTCTCGATGCCTGCAATAATCTTTAAAACATCTCTCTTTTCGGCAGGAATTCGAACCGTTGCAGTGTCCATTAGGTTACCTCGCTTAGTCTACTATCAGATTATGCGACTAAGCGCTTAGTGTCAAGATTGAGACTCAAATCTCAAACACTGAATCAGAAACCTTAAATTGGACAACTCGCCGAGATGCCCCATTTCAAAACCAAAGTGCGAAGAGATTCATGCTCGATAAGATTGAAACTTCAATGGGATATCCAACTTTCGATAGTCAGGTAAGGGAACTCCCTCTCCCTCCGAACTTGACTCTTGGATCTTGAGATTTGAGGTTTGGTGTTTCCAAGCCGGGTGGTTGGCTGGTAGCCCCAACGGGATTCGAACCCGTGTTACCGGCGTGAGAGGCCGGCGTCCTAGGCCTCTAGACGATGGGGCCACCCTGACGAAGTGCTCATTCTGAACAATGGGCCCCTGAATTGTCAACTCGAGATGGCTGGTCAGTCGGTGGTTCAACCCCGGGCCCTGAAAGGACCAGGCTCCGTATCAGGCACAAGGGTCATGCAGACCTTCGAGGGAAGATGACCTTCCAGGTCGTCCATCAGGCACGGGAGGAGAATGCGCAGTGACAAGCTGGAAGCTTATCCTCCACGCAGCACACAATTGAGTTCCATACGGAGCCCTGGGACGATGACCGAGCCCCTCATTGAGTACCATAGGTACGGCATGAACTGCCATGGATACAGGTCTTCTTTTTCATGCCGGCCTCTCCTTAACAACCCGGTTTACTGATTACAGCATGCCCATCGCGACCGTCCAGCATAACCGTCATCGGTTCACTGAAACGGAGGTGACGCAGATGATGCGTTTCCCCATTTGCAACCTGCTGACCAAGCCACTCCCAGTCAAGATAATACTCGCTATCCTGATTCGCCTTTTCCACACCTGGAGGCAGGGTAAGATACCCAACTCCGTGGGCGGTAATATTGTGGAAGAAATGCGTCCCCTGAGACGGGTCCACATTGTAGCCTGATGGTGAAGCCTCGATAATGACGCGGGCTGAAGAGATCTGTGACCACTTGACCGGGATTCCGAGCCAGGGATCACCACTTCCCCACCGGCCCGGGCCGATCAAGATGTAGGGGCACTTTTCACCGTCCAACTGAGAATTCAGCATTCCGACCTCGCGGGCAATGATCTTGTTCCTGGAAGAATCCCAGTGGTCCCCCCGCACATAGACGACGTCGCAGATTTCTCTGAACAGCCCATGGCCCAAGCCGCCCCTCGAAGAACATAGAACCTCTTCTCTCGTGAAGCGAACCGAGGAAAACTCGGTCGTTATGCTTCTGCTGACCAAAGGACGTACTTGCAGCAAATGCAGCTCAGGTTCCTGCTTTTCTTCGCCCCGGCGGACACGTTTCCCCCAGTCACCCAGCTCACAGGCGAACTCTACTTCCACCGGCCCTCCAAGTCCTTCACGGGTCAACTCCAGCACCTTTTCCAATGCTTGAGGTAAGGGGATGGCCCGGTACCTCAGGATGTTGTTGAAAGTAATTACGCGGGGCCCCGGGAGGCTCAGATCATCCCGAATTCTCTCCTCACTGTGGCTGTAAACACTCGCGAGAAGATGCAGTGCGCCATCATCTTCAGCTGCTTTGAGATCGTAGTATTGAAGCGTATCGTAAAGGTCCTCCCCAATCAGGCAGCACTGTCGATCCATGTCCAACGCAAAGAAACCACGCTGTGTGCTCTCCAGAAATGACTTTGGACGCGCGAGGTGGGGAATCGATTGAGGGTGTTTCGGGCTGAAGCGGAGTGCGAGACCACCGTCTACCACAAGGCGCCCCAAGCCCAGAGCAACGTGGACAATGCCGTCCTCTGCCTTTTGGGGACCGATCGGGTAATAGTTGTGGGACTGTGCAACCCCGGAGAAAGTTGGATAATAGCGTCTCCCATGCTGGCGTCCGACCACTTTTTGGATAATGACCGCCATCTTCTCTTCTTCGATTCTGTTCCCCGTAGCGGCCAGATAGGACTTTGCGTTTTCCAGGAACGTCGAGGCGAAAACCAGTTTGATGGCCGAGCGCAGGTCACGCACCCTATCCCTGATATTCGGCCCATGGTTCGGTATCATCAGCGTCGAGTAGATTCCGGCAAACGGCTGATGCATGGAATCTTCCAAAAGACTCGACGACCTTACAGCAAGAGGTCCCGGGATCCGCTCAATAATGAGTTCCAGCTTCTCCATCAACTCTTCTGAGAGCTGGGCCTCCAGAAAGCGCCGGTTGATTGCGGCGTCGTCTTCACAGGTGAAGGCGAAGTCTCTTAATCTATTCTCTTCAATAAAGCGGTCGAACTCATCCGTCGTCACGACTATTGTCTGGGGAACACTGACCGGCAATCCCTGAAAACTACTCGGGTCGGTATCGGCCAGGACCTGGTACAGAAAGGCAATTCCACGGGCTTTTCCACCAAGATACCCTTTCCCGATCCGATTGAATTGCTCCAATTCGAAATGACCCGAATCGAAGTCAGAGATGATTCCACGGTGAATTCTTTTCCGGGCCTCACGAAGAGACTGGACAATATGCTGTCGACACTCCTCGACAGTCGGAAAATCTGTGACTTTCTTCGGTCTCAGCTCTTCAGCTAATCTGAATTCGCTCCGAGCCGTCAGCCAAATCGAGATGTGATTGTGGCGGGCGTGATAATCAAACACATCCTCCGGCACGATCGCAAGCTTCTGTTCGAGTTCGCGCAGATCTCGCGCTCGATCGTATTCTTCACCATCCGGAGTTCTAAAGATAAAGTCGCCAAAGCCCAGGCGCCTGGCCAGGAAATCACTGACTTCCGACAAAAGGTT
>JAUWTT010000428.1 GCA_030614585.1 Acidobacteriota bacterium | reverse complement strand
GACTAATGGAAGGAGCCCGATTCAAAAGTGTTACCTATTTGTTACCTTAAGCGGATCGCGGCGGATACCCCAGCGGTCAGTTGATCCTGTAAACTATTGAAAAGTGGAGGGTTATGTTTGGTGAGCCGCCAGGGACTTGAACCCCGAACCTAGTGATTAAGAGTCACTTGCTCTGCCAGTTGAGCTAGCGGCCCACCCTGCCTCTAAGGACACGAATTCTAAGACGAGGTCGGGGTTTTGTCAATAATCCCAGACGTGCGGCGACACCGTTTTCGAAGCCTGCAACACGTAGTGATCAGTGTCGCCAAAACTCATTTCCAAATTTGATTAGAATAGTCCGAATGGAAATTCGTGCGGAGCTCGAAGATATTACGAGTGTCAAGAAGAAATTGAGCGTCGAGGTGCCCGCTGAGGTCGCCTCTGAAGAGTTCGAACGTCTGGCTCAGGACTATAAGAAACATGCGAGACTACCCGGTTTTCGGCCAGGCAAGGCTCCCCTGCCGTTGATAAAGCGGAAGTTCGCCGATGACATCAAGGGAGAAGTGATGAAGAAACTGATCCCTGAGTCACTCGAGGAGGCGCTCCGTGCAGAAGGGGTCAGGCCACTGGGGTATCCGAACCTGGAGAATGTGACAGCAGAAGCAGGGAAGCCTCTCGCCTACGAGGCGTCTTTTGAAGTCCGGCCCGTTGTTGAATTGCCGGAATACAAAGGGCTGCAAATATCGGTTGAAGACAAGCCTGTCGCGGAGGAAGACATCCAGGAGCAACTGGAACGTCTTCGGGAGCAAAACGCGCAGCTGGTAGCCGTCGAAGATCGACCGGTTCGAGATGGCGACGAGGTGATGATCGATCTGAAGGGTGAATACCTCGATGTGGAGACGGGGCAGGCGACTCAAGCGATTGCCGAGGAAAACATTATCGTGCAGGTGGGTGATGAGGGTACTCACCCGTCATTCACGGAGAATGTTACGGGACTGAATATAGGTGAGGAGAAATCTTTTGAGGTGCAGTATCCGGAAGACTACCCGGAAAAGAAGCTGGCCGGGCATCGGGTCCAGTTCACTGCTGAAGTCACCGACATCAAGTGTAAAGAGTTGCCTGAGTTGAGTGATGACTTTGCCAAAGACCTGGGCAGTTTTGAGTCTTTGGACGAGGTTCGGACGCGGATAGAAGAAGATCTGGCTGCGACTCGAGAGCGAGAACGGGATGCCGAGATTAGAAAGTCTCTCCTCAATAAATTGATCGCGCAAACTTCCTTTGAAGTTCCTGAGGTTTTGGTTGAAGGCCGTACCAGAGAACGAATCGAGGGCTTGGCGGGACGGATTGCCTCGCAGGGAGTTGATCCTTCGCGCGCCAACATTGACTGGCGTAAGATGCAGGAAGATATGCAGCAGGATGTCGTTGATGAGATCCGGGGCCGTTTGATTCTTGATGAATTAGCCTCTCAGGAAGAAATCGAGGTCAGCCCTGAGGAGATCAACGAAGAGATCAGGAAGGCAGCCGAGTCAATGGGACAGCCGGCGGAAAAGGTGCAGCAGTATTTCTCTGAACCCGATCAGCTGGCTGGTCTCAAGGCGGATCTCAGGAGAAGTAAGGCATTGGCTATAATTGTTGATGGAGCCAAGGTCAATTAAGGCCGATTAACGCTTGAGTAAGTGGAGTTTCCCAAGTACTGGCAGGGTCGGGGACTTCTGAAGGGATTGTGTGATGACATTGATACCAATGGTGGTCGAGCAAACGAACCGGGGTGAGCGCGCCTACGATATCTATTCCCGACTGCTGAAAGACAACATTATCTTCGTAGGCACGCCCATCGACGACAACGTGTCCAATCTGGTGACTGCACAGTTGTTGTTCCTCGAGGCTGAGGATCCTGATCGAGACGTCTATCTGTATATCAACTCTCCTGGAGGTTCGATAACCGCAGGGTTGGCCATATATGACACGATGCAGTTCGTGAAGAATGACGTAAATACGATCTGCATCGGTCAGGCAGCCTCAATGGCGGCGTTATTGCTCGGTGCGGGCTCTCCCTCGAAACGCTTTGCTTTGCCGAACAGCCGAATCCTGATCCATCAGCCGGTCATGACAGGGCTCTCCGGGCAGGCGACTGACATTGATATCCATGCCAGGGAAATACTCAGATTGCGACAGGTAACAAACGAAATTCTCGCGAAACACTCTGGACAGGAGGTGTCCAGAGTCGCTCAGGATGTCGACAGAGACTACATCATGGGGGCTGCTGAGGCGCTGGAGTATGGTATTATTGACAAGATTATAGAGAAACACACATAGGCTGCTGTTCTGCCGGTCCCCAGTCTGTGAGAGGGGTTCGCAGGGGACCTCAACAGTTGGTCGATTCCCTCGGGGTGCATGTTGAAAAAGGATAGTGAGGATGTTCTGAGGTGTTCGTTCTGTAACAAGAGCCAGAACGACGTCAAGAAGCTGATTGCGGGTCCTACCGTCTTCATCTGTGATGAATGCGTGGATGTGTGCAATGAAATCATCACTGATGACATCACCGCTGAGGCTTCTTCTATCCGGGAAACCCTTCCCAAGCCATACGAGATAAAGTCCTTCCTTGAAGACTATGTGATTGGCCAGGAACTGGCAAAGAAGAAGCTGGCCGTGGCGGTCTACAACCATTACAAACGCATAAAGTTAGGGCGCCGCCGGCATCAGGACGTTGAGTTGACAAAGAGCAATGTAGTCCTGATTGGCCCGACTGGAACGGGCAAAACCCTGTTGGCGCAGACACTCGCCAAGATGCTGTCAGTTCCATTCGCAATTGTGGACGCGACAACTCTGACAGAGGCCGGTTATGTCGGAGAGGATGTGGAGAATATCATCCTGAAGCTGTTGCAGGCTGCCGGGGGCGACCGGGAGCGTTGCATGCAGGGGATCATCTATATCGACGAGATCGACAAGATTTCCCGAAAGGATGAGAACCCGTCCATCACGAGAGATGTCTCGGGTGAGGGCGTTCAGCAAGCCCTTTTGAAGATACTCGAAGGGACGGTCGCCAATGTTCCGCCCCAGGGTGGGCGCAAGCACCCGCATCAGGAGTTTGTCCAGATTGATACAACAAACATCCTGTTTATCTGCGGCGGGGCTTTCGTTGGCTTGGATCAGATCATCAGGAAGCGGCTTGGCAGGAGCAATATTGGATTTGGTTCAAACCTTTCAGAGAACCAGTGGAATAAGTCGGGTGAATCGGAGACCCTGACGCATATCCTGCCGGAGGATCTGATCAAGTATGGCCTGATTCCTGAGTTCGTGGGTCGCTTGCCGATCCTCTGCACTTTGCATGAATTGGACGTCGACGCTCTCGTGACGATCCTGACAGAGCCGAAGAATTCGCTGGTTAAGCAGTACCAGAAGATGTTTGAGTTCGAAAACGTTGCCCTCAAGTTTACGGACGATGCTCTTGAGGCGATTTCCGTAAAGGCGATTGAGAGGAAAATTGGTGCACGCGGCTTGCGCTTGATCACCGAAGATCTTATGTTGGACATAATGTATGAACTTCCTTCGAGCACTAAAGTGAAGGAGTTCGTCATTACCAGAGAAATGGTAGAGAACAAAGAGGTAGTGTTCAAACTCCTCGAGAAAGCGGGCTAGGTGCCCGTAGCGATGCCGTTGCGCTGACCTCGGTCTCTCCTCTAGGATCAAGTTTCCTGGGACTTGCCGAAACAGTCATCGCAGTTAACCCCTGAGAGATTTTGAAACGATTAGGGGTGTTCGAGCATCCATAACCATGGATTTCTTAAGGAATCGTTTCCAGCCGATATTAGAATAATGAGTGAGGAAAAAGAGAGAGTCAGAAAGTCGTATCCCATGGTCCCGATTCGGGACGTTGTAGTTTTCCCTTACATGATGGTGCCGTTCGTGATCGGGAGGTCCTCGTCTGTGAGAGCCCTCGACAAAGCGCTACTGCATGATAAGAAAATATATCTAGCCACACAGAAAGATGCCTCTCAGGATAACCCGACCGCAAAAGATATCCATGAAGTGGGTACCGTCGCTACGATTGCCCAGAGTTTGAAACTGCCTGATGGAAACATTCGGGTCCTCGTGGAAGGTGTTCGCAGAGCGAGAGCTGTCGAAGTCCACGAAGTAGAAGGCTGTTTCGAGGCGTTAGTAGAGTTCGAGGCCGCTCCCAAGGTTTCTCAGGCAAAGATGAGCCTTCTGACGAAGCGCCTCACAATGTTGTTTGAGGAGTTTTCGAAGCTTAACCCGAACATCAATTACGAGACGATCCTTCAAGCAGTAAAGAACACCGATACCGAGCGTTTAGCGGATACTATTGCGGCTAATCTTCCGATCCCCGTTGAAGATAAACAGTCTCTCCTTGAGATCCTCGATGCTGCGCAGCGAATGGAGCAGATCTGTGAGCTCATTGAGGTTGAGATCGAAAAGATCAAGATGGATAAATCCAT
>JAUWTT010000240.1 GCA_030614585.1 Acidobacteriota bacterium | reverse complement strand
TTCGACCGTGGGTGAGTACCTGGTGGATTTCGGGCATAGTGAGAACTCTGATCAGGCAAGCGTGGATGCGGCTCTGAATGGATTGTTCGGATCTCCGGCAGGTGCGCTCTCTGCGGATGCTGCCATGATCGGAGAAACCTCTTTCTTCACGCCGGATTCGCAGGACTCGAATGGTGGGAGTATTCGCCTCGACCACGAGTTTGGTCAGAATGACCGGATCTTCGGGCGTTTCTATTACAATAAACTGACCGGTTTTCAGGTACCCGATCCGAGACCGGCCTTCAGTTCCCCTGTTGAGTCTGGGAATACTCTTATTGCTATCAGCTGGACGCACGTTTTCTCTCCCGTGATGGTCAATGAGGCGCGCACAGGTTTCACTCGAAACGTGACAGATATCCTTGCCGGTGACCCTGGAGTGCCTTTTATCTATGATGCAGGCTCGGGAGTCGGCGTTGCCAGTACCTTTGGCTCTTACAACGGCTACCCTCAGTTCTTTCACGAGAACATCTACAGCTGGGCTGATACGATGAGTCTCAATATGGGTGACCATGGATTCAAGATCGGTGGAGAGGTCCGTCGTAATCAGGAGAACAGTGAGTTCAACGTTGCTCGCCCCAGCACCTACTTCTATGACTTGGTGTATATCGCTCTTGACGATCCCTACTACCAGGTTGCCGGGGTACATCCGGACCTTGACAACGGTACGGATAATTTTCTTCAAAGTAGTGAGCGGGGTTGGAGAGGAACCACAGTCGGTCTTTTCTTCAACGACGACTGGAAAGTGTCTCCGAACCTGACTGTGAATCTGGGTGTCCGATGGGATTGGTTCAGCCGGTTGACCGAGGTACAGGGTCGGGCAACTGCTTACGACATGCCGGTAGGAACCAACTTCGTCGAGAGAGTCCGTTTGGGCGAATTCATCGGCCCTGTGGACAGTCTGTCGCCTGACGACTGGAACAACTTCGCCCCTCGGTTCGGCTTCGCCTGGGATCCCTTTAGCGATGGCAAGATGGCGTTTCGGGGAGGCTTTGGAATCGCTTATCAGAGTGGGATCTTTAACCCGCTTGCCAATTCCCGGTGGAATAAACCGTTCTACTCATTCAATCTTGTCTGTGATGTGTGTGGCCGCGACAACGCGGTGATCCTTTACGGGCCTCAGGACGGAAGCGCAGTTCAAATCGATGGGCCCAACAATAACCCGGGTGCCCAGTTGATGATGGGTAACATCATTGCCTACGAGCCGACCAACGATAATCAGGCTTTTCTTAGTGGCATTCCGGATCCCGGGATCCGCGATCCTTATTCCATGAGCTACTTTGTCGGTGTCCAGCGAGAAATCGTCCGGGATGCGGTGATCGAGGTCAACTACGTTGGTAATTTGGGTCGGAAGCTCATCCGGGCCGAGAACCCCAATCGCTTTCCGGGGGATCGTCTGGGTTGGCCGAGTCCCTTTGAGGGTGAGTTTGCGGGTGACGAAAATTTCAATAGGTTGAATCCTGATGAGGGGACCTTGCGCTTCTGGCAGAACGCGGTCAACAGCAATTACCATGCGCTGCAAGCAACATTCACCAAGAGGTATGGCAGCGGCGTCGCTATCAACGCAAACTACACCTGGTCCAAGGTCACAGATACTCGATCCACCTGGCACAGCGGTGCGACCAGCTCGGGCCGTGCTCAAGAGGGCTATTCTACGGACTGGTTCCAGGTCGGGCAGGATTACGGGAGAGCGATCTTCGACGCTCGACAGCGGTTCGTCTTCAGTGGTGTGTGGGATGTGCCTTTTCTCAGGGACGCTGACAACGCGGTTGTCAGGGGCGTCCTCGGAGGTTGGCAGGTCAACACCATTTTCTCGGCTCAGACAGGGCAGCCGTTTACTCCGTACATCGGTTTGTCCTTTCCGCGAGGGGGCGACTTCAACGCGGACGGAAACAACAACGACCGTCCGAACACTCCTGCAGTCGGGAACTACATACAGACCGACCGACACGACTATGTGAATCCGGACAACGGAATCTTCAATTTCCCTGGAGATACCACGGAGGAGAGGTTGGATTACTTCGGAACGCCTGAACCGGGAACGCTCGGGAATCTGGGACGGAACACTTACGATGGTCCTGGATTCGTCAATCTCGATTTCTCGCTTTTCAAGGACTTCATGATTCCGCAGATCAGCGAAGATTCGAGACTTCAGTTGAGATTTGAGTTCTTCAATATCCTCAACAGGGCGAACTTCTGGCAGCCCGAGCCCCGGATCGAAAATGGTCTGTTCGGTAGATCATCCCAGACCTTCGACGCCCGCGAGATTCAGATCGGTATCAAGTTCCTGTTCTAGACGGGTAAGCTGGGTAAAGTGAGAACGAAAAGGCGCCCCGAACCGGGGCGCCTTTTTTATTTGGGGGTTCCCATCTGTCGCTGAAACCGCTCTCGATACTGTGCGCAGAGTCGTGGATCTTCCGTGCAGAGTTGATCAAATTCCAGCCTGGCCTCGTTGTCTTTTCCCGCCTTAAGAAGAGCAAAAGCGAGATTCAGGCGAGCCTGGGAATAATCCGGTTTGAATTGCAGAGCCGTTCTATAAGAGTTGATTGCCTGCTGCATTTGCCCGTCACTCTCGAGGGCAATCCCCATTGAGTTACGGATCAGAGCGTCGTCCACTCCGAGATCCAGGACGCTCTTGAGAGTCTCCAACCCCTGCTCGTATTCCCTGTTCTGTACCTGGATCGCACCGAGCAGCTTCATCGCTTGTTTGTCCTGCGGCCGCAACTCCAAAATGTATCGGTAGATACTAATGGCTTCATTGAGTTTGTGGCCGCGGGCATAAAGTTGAGCGAGCAGCCGGCGAGCACCCAGGTGAGTCGAAGTGCGGTCGGTCACTCCTTTGAGTAGTTGGATTGCTTCATCCGTGCGACCCAGCCGGCTGAGCGCTCTGGCACGATTGACATCGATGGAGACAAACTCGGTGTTCAACTCTGCAGCCGCCTCGAGCGTGCTCAGTGCACGTTCTGGGTTCCCCATCTTCAGGTAGTTGAGTCCGAGCGAGTAATGGGCTATGAAGAGCTCGGGGCTCTCGTTAATAACTTCCTTGAGAAGCGAGTTTGACCGGTCCAGCTCTCCTGCCTCGGAGGCTTGAAGACCAAGGAGGACCTTATTGAAGATTTCGACTTTGTCTTTGGGGTCTGGCAGGTTCCCCAAATCTCCCGTTCTCAAGGGGCCGGCAGCAGCGACATATCCGAGTGCACTCAGCTTCTCAATGGTTTCGGAATCAAGTTCGCTCTGAGAAGGCTCACTTTGAGCAAGTTTAGAGTCGGAACTGAAGCTCTGTTCGACCCTCATCAGTTCTGTTCTCAACTGGTTTGCCAGGGCCTGGTTCTTCGAATAGAGGTTGTTCAGTTCCTTTGGATCCTTCGAGAGGTCATAAAGTTCCGGGCGGGGAGCGTGAATGAACTTGAAAGGCCCTTGCCTAAAGACCTTCAACGGACTCCACCCAAAGGTGGTCAGGGGATAGAGTGTCTCCGCGTAGGCAAATCGATCTTCGGTTCTCTTACGTAACATGACTGACAGGAGACCGCGACCTTCAATTCCCCATTCAGGTGCGAGGGGAGCTCTGAGGACTTGAATCACGGTGGGAAGGACGTCTACCGTCTCCGCGATGGTCTCGACTCTTATACCCTTTATTCCGTAGCTTTTTGGAAGCTTGACGATAAAAGGAATTTTGATGACCGGTTCGTACAAAAAGAAGCCGTGCTCATTCTCTCCGTGATCGCCAAGTGCTTCCCCGTGGTCGCTGAGGGCCACAATAAGAGAAGTCTCATAACGATTGGACCTTCTCAGCAGGGAAAGCAGCCTCCCGAGTTGACTGTCAGCGTAGGCGACTTCTCCTGCATAGAGATTCTTACTGTACAGCTGACTGTAGGGTGCAGGAGGGTCGTAGTTGTGGTGGGGGTCGAAGAGATGGACCCAGAGAAAGAAAGGACTCTGAGCCTTTTCCAGCCAGGGGAGAACCTCGTTTATCGTCTCCTCAGCTCGTCGCTGAACGTTTCCGGGATTGGTCCCCTCAAGCTCTTTCAGATCAAAATTGTCATAGTACAAGTCGAAACCGTCGTTCAACCCCCAACTCCGGTCGAGGACAAAGGCGCTTACGAATGCGGCGGTCTGGTAGCCCTTGTTCTTTAGGATCCTGGCCAGCGAAAGGGTACCCTTGCGAAACTGACCCACTGTGAAGTCTCGGAGTCCGTGAGTTGCAGGGTAGGTACCGGTAAGAATCGATGCGTGTGAGGGCGGTGTGAGAGGAACCTGGCAGTAGGCGTTGTCGAAAACAACTCCGTCGCTTGCCAGGCTGTCCAACGACGGTGTCTTGACCTCCTTGCTCCCGTAAGCCCCTACGTAGTCGGCTCGGAGTGTATCGATGGTAATGAGAATTACACTGGGAGAGGTGGTGTCCGCTTCAATTGATACTGGAGCCGAAACCGGCGTCGCAGCGATTACGCCAAGCCAGGAGGATGCGACTGCCATCAGGAAGAACCGGAACCCGGCATGTTTCATCACTCAATTATAGCCCGCTTCCTTTCCGGGTTTTTACTACCACCAGGGAATGACAAGTGACAAATGTCAAGTGACAAATGATAAGTGCTCGACATTTGACATTTGTCATTTGACATTTGCACTTCCCTAGATTCTCGCCTGGTAAGTGTACAGCTGATAATAGCGTCCTTCCTCGTGGATAAGACTTTCATGGCTACCCCGTTCAACGATCTGCCCGTCTTCAATCACCAGAATCTGATCCGCTTGCCTGATCGTGCTAAGCCGGTGAGCGATCACGAGAGTCGTGCGTCCTCTCATAAGCGATTTGAGGCTTTGCTGGATATACAGTTCACTTTCCGTGTCAAGGTTTGAGGTCGCTTCGTCGAGAATGAGTATTCTGGGGTCTGCGAGAAGCGCGCGCGCGATTGCAACACGCTGGCGCTGTCCTCCCGAGAGTTTGACTCCGCGCTCACCTATGAGGGTGTCGAGACCCTTTTCCAGACGTTCGGCAAATTCCTTGACGTGGGCCCCCTCAATCGCCGCCTCAAGTTCCAGTTCTGCCGCCTCCGGTTTTCCAAACAGGATGTTCTCCCGAACTGTTCCTTCGAAGAGGAAGTTGTCTTGCAATACTACCCCAAGCCGACTGCGATAACTCTCCAAGGTGATCTCCGACAAGTCGAAACCGTCAATTCGGACGAGCCCCTGGGTCGGATTGAGAAAGGACGCGGCCAGCCCGGCAATAGTAGTCTTGCCGGAACCTGAACTGCCGACCAGGGCTGTGACCGTGCCGGCCCCTGCCGTGAAGCTAACGTTGTAGAGAACTGGCACATTCTCATCGTATGAAAACGAGACATTTTCAAACTCGATATCTCCGTTGATTCGAGGTAACACGCGATAACGGGAAGTATCGTCGAGTTCTCGTTCGGTCTTCAGGAGTTCTTCGGTTCTGTCAAGTCCGGCAAAGGCCTCGGTTATCTGGCTACCGATGTTGCTCATCTGAACCACGGGAGCAATCAGAAAGCCGAGGTAGAGCGTAAACGCAAAAAAGTCTCCCAAGGTCATTTCTCCAGTAACGATTTTCGACCCACCGACCCCCATGATGGCAACAACCGCAAGGCCCAGTAGCAGGGTGGCAGCACTGGTCACTATAGCTGTCGCGGTCAGGGACTTTTTGACATTCTGGAAAAGGCGCTCTACGCCGCGCTCGAAAACCCCAATTTCGTGTTTCTCAGCGTTGAAGCCTTTGATAACGCGGATCCCATTCAATGATTCGGTAAGCCTGCCTGTCACGTCGGCGTTGATCTTGCCCCGTTCTCGGAAAACGGGGCGGATATATCCAAAGGCTTTAAGGGAAATTATCCCGAACAGGGCCAATGGCACCAGTACGTAGAGTGTGAGAGTCGCATTGATTTGGAGGAGTAGTGCGAACGCGAGCACTGCCGTCAAAACACCACCGAAGAGCTGCACCAGTCCGGTTCCGACCAGATTACGAACACCTTCGACATCAGTCATGATTCGAGAAACCAATTCACCCGATTTGGTATTGTCGAAGTAGCGAATGGGCAAATAGATGACGTGTTGCTGAACCTTTGCTCGAAGCTGTGAAATCAGATGCTGGGCTTCGACGCTGAGTAGCCTCGTCAGGAAAAAAGAAGTAGCCGCCTGAAGAGTCACGGCTAAAGCCACGACCAGCAGAATCAATTTCAGAAGGGCCAAATCCCCTTTGGCTATCGCATTGTCGATGACAAACTTGCTCGACCCCGGAAGCACGAGGCCCGACAGCCGGTTGATGATGATCAGGATCAGACCCAGGAAGACGAGTCTCCTCCTCGGCCAGATAATGCTTTTGAACGCATAGCGCACAGTTGCTAGCGAAGGCTTTTTCGATTGTTCATTTTTCATGATTAACGCGCAGCCAAGTCAAAGGTTTTCAAATGGCGATCAAATTAGCGCCTTCG
>JAUWTT010000481.1 GCA_030614585.1 Acidobacteriota bacterium | reverse complement strand
TCAACTTTAAGAAAATCGTTCGGATAGAGGAACTGAACGCCGAGTGCGGTGTCGAGTCCGGAGAGATCTTCAGTGAAGGATTTGAGCGCATAGAGGCCGAGAGAAATATTCTTACTGTCTCTGAAGGTGGAAGTAGCCAGGCGAAAGTCTGCTCCAACGAGCTGATTGGTCCTGTCATCCAGTGCATTCCCATGAGTGTAGATCATTCCCAGAGAAGATTGGGCTCCCAGATTCCGGGAAACCCGTCCCACGAAGAAATCCCTACGATCGGCATCGCTGGGATCATCCGAGATGCCGAGAACCCCGATATTCCAGTTCCCCTGCTGGCCGGTGAGTTTTCCACCCCAGAGAATCGGGATCGGATTACCTTCGGGATCGAGGCCGATCCGTCTCGAGAAGAAAGGAATCAATCGCTGTTGAGATGAGCCGAAGTCGAAGTAGTTGGCTCCATCCAGGAAAAAATCGCGCTTCTCCGGGAAGAAGAGAGGGAACCGGGTCAGATTGATCTGTCGTTGGTCCACTTCCGTCTCCGCGAAGTCGGTAAAGATGGTGAGAGCGGTGCTCAGGCCTGAAGTGAGCTGATAAAAGGCGTCCAGCCCATAGTCCCGCACAGGCTCGTTTTCCCCATCAGTGAACTGATTGTAGCCAACGAGGCCATAGGGTTGTATATCGAGTCCGATTCCCTGAGTCATCCCTTCCATTCCTGAGATCACCCCGGCATCAGAGACCTGGAATCGAAAGGAGTCGAGATCGGTCTCGGGCCAATACGCAACCTCCTCCCGGCGCTTGATATGGCGAATCAGTTTGAGCCCCCAACGCGTCTGCCCAGGACGGAATCGCAGGGTCTTGAAGGGAATTACGATCTCAGCGTCCCAACCGCCTGCATTGATGACGGCCTTGCCGTTCCAGAGACCGTCCCACTGCTTGTTGAAGCGCTCTCCATTCTCACTCACGAGAGCATCTCCGATTGATCCCCTGGGGCCAATCTGGAACCAGTAGGCGTTTCTGCCGTCCAGAAAGGTGTCGAGCATGACCTGGACTCGGTCATCCTGCCCGAGACTAACGTCTCTGGCCAACTCCTTGGCGGTTATGGTCGATGGGTCGTCATGGCATTTGAAGGCGATATAGAGATTCCGGTCATCAAGCGCCAGCCAAACCTCGGTTGGCTCGCTTATCGGATCCCCAAGTACCGGCTCGGTCTGGATTAACTGCGTCACCTGAGGAGATTCCTTCCAAATCTGATCGTCCAGCAGGCCGTCGATCCGAGGAGGATCCGAAACGCGAAGCGCCTCGATCTCTTCTGCGGCGCGGGGCGAAACCTGAAGGGACGTGCATACGGCGAAAATCAGCAGCGGCTTCCAAACTGCTCGCACGACACCAACATTCACAAACGCCACCATTCAGTTGTCCCGGATACCAGAGAACCAGTCTGTCCCCTTCTCGCTCTTATCAACCAGTCACCGGCTCCATTTAGGCAATAAAAGCCTCAAGCTCGCTGCAGATGATAGACGGCGGTGCTACGTCGATATTTCTTTCGATCGAATATGCCTCTTCCACGTGTGCAGCTATCCATGTGTGATCCGGTGCCAGATCGGATCTCGCAGACCAGAATCCCCGGGTGAGTTGCGGCGCTGACGTGGCCTTCATCTCAACGGCGATAGTCGACGATCCACGCCGTACGACGAGATCGATTTCGGCACCTGCTGAAGTACGGTAGAAGAAAAGTTCAGCATCCGGCACGGCAGAAGCGACCTGTTCCAGGACATATCCTTCCCAGGAGTTGCCCCTTACGGGATGTCCCGCCAGTTCGTCCGTGCCGGTGATTCGCAGCAATCGGTGTAGTATTCCCGAATCCCGGACATAGATACGGGGTGCTTTCACAAGGCGCTTCTTCACGTTTGCCTGAAACGGCGGGAGTCGACGAAGCATGAACGCTTGCTCCAGAATCTCCAGGTAATGACGGACCGTCTTTCCCGAAACACCGAGTGAAGAAGCGACCTTTTCGTGGTTCCACAAATCTCCATGAAGGTGTGCACACATCTGCCAAAACTGACGCAAGCTAACAGCGGGCACGCGTATGCCCAGTTGAGGGATATCTCGCTCAAGAAAGGTCTGGATGAAGCTCTCCAACCAGGCACCGCTCAACACATCGTCCGGGGCCAGATAGCTGCGGGGAAACCCACCACGCAACCACAAACGTTCCCAGTGCTCTGGCCCTACTTCTGTCTCAGTGAACGGTGTCAGTTCGATATAGCCAATACGCCCCGCAAGAGTTTCGGATGTCTGGCGCAGCAAGTCCGGTGAAGCAGAACCGAGTATGAGAAACTGTCCAGGCTGCCCGGTCTCGTCACACAAGGCACGTAATACCTTGAAAATGTCGGGTGTACGCTGAATCTCGTCCAGACAAACAGTTTCTCCGCGGTGTGCCCGCAGAAAATCCTCTGCATAGCGGAGTTTTGCCGCATCTGACGGTAACTCCAAGTCGAGGTAGAACGTATTCTCTCTTCCACTCATCCACATCTTGGCGAGGGTGGTCTTGCCACACTGTCTCGGACCAAGAATCGCGGTTACCGGAAAATACGCCGTATACTCTTCGACTCGCGCTTCCAAGCGTCTTGGAATCAGATCCACCCTTGCAATATAGTAGATAAGGTCCTAGATTGCAAGGTTCCCGACGGTGGGACAGGCATCCTTGCCTGTCATTGGAGTACGGCGACCAGTAACGGGCAGTGCCAGTGAAGAACTCACCGAAGTGAAACTCGAACGTGTCAGAGGTAGGGCATAGAACCAACCCAGAGAACCAACCTGTCCCCTTCTCCCTTTTAAATCGGTCATTCTAGTAAACCAGCAACCTTTTTAGCCCGTCTTGATTTCATTACCCGGGAAGATGAGTGATCCGAGTACCAGGCTTATAGGTGCCAGTACAAAACTGAGCAATCCGGCATTGGTTGGGCTTATCTCCGGAACAAACAAGGAGACGATGGGAGGGATCGCACTGGCAATAAAGGCAAGATATGCTCCGGTTGAGCTGGCTTTCTTCCAGTAGATCCCGCCAACCACGCCGGTCAGCGTGCCCGCAAATGCAAGTGAACCCGTCAGGGCAATGTAACGGAATACTGTTTCCGAAAACTCATAATAAATGCCCCAGAAATAGATGAAGAATCCGATAACGATGATGCCAATTCGTATAAGCAACATACGCTTCTTCTCATCAAGGGGCTTCTTAAGTACAGGAGTGACAATATCCTGCACTAAAATAGCGCTGAACGACAATAAGTAACTGTCATAGGTTGACATTGATGCGGCAAGGAAACCGATCATAATGAAACCGATCATACCTGCAGGTATAATACGGACCAACATTTGGGGAAGAGCAGTCTGGGTTTCAGCGATCATACCGATTACAGCTAGTGCAGCAATACCCCATAGCATGGGTAGGCAGGCCCGGAAGAACATGAAAACACTACTGATGCGATAAAGTTTCATAGCTGTCGGTACATCCGTCATACTGAACACCCGCTGCACTACCGGCTGCCACGAAGACCATCCACTTGTATAATAGAAGGCTGTCCAGAGGATGAATAATAAGCCGTACCTGGTAGCTTCCCACAGGTTGAATCCGGCATCACCGTAATGTGTTTGTACAGCTGTCACCATTCCGCTGAATCCACCCGCATGAGTGAAAGCGAAGTAGGTTATCAGGACAATACCTGCCAGCAAAATAAAGAACTGGAACACATCAGTAATTACAACAGAATGCATGCCCCCCAGCATTGTATAGGACACGACAATAACTAGAATGACTCCCATTATTACGGGGAGTGTATGGGCTGGAAATCCCATGGCAATGGAGAGAAACTTTCCTTCCACCTGAAGAAAGATACCCATATTCAGAATACCGGTCAGGAAAATCAAAACACCGGAAATCCATCTCACACCTGGCTGAAAACGTATTTCAAAGTATTCGGGTACGGT
>JAUWTT010000093.1 GCA_030614585.1 Acidobacteriota bacterium | reverse complement strand
GTCAGATTTCAAGTGTCAAATGACAAATGGCAAGTGACGAACGACGAATGTCGAATAAAGAAGCCGGTGAGAAGGACCAGGATCGAGAGAGCCGTTGGAATGAGGTCTACCGCTTGGTGCGGAAAATACCTTCGGGAAAGGTGATGACCTACGGTCAGATTGCGCTCTGCATTGAACCGCTGACTGCTCGAGCTGTTGGATGGGCGATGAATTCATGTCCCCGCGATGTTCCCTGGCAGCGGGTAGTCAATTCTCGAGGAAGTTGCTCTACCGACCGCCTCCCTCACATTCCAACCGGCCTCCAGCGATCGCTGCTCGAAAAAGAGGGTGTGAAGTTCGATTCGAACGAGAAACTGGATCTTATCGAGTATCGTTGGTTTCCGGATAATTCGAACCACCAAGGCACCAAGGACACCAAGCTAAACTCTTGATTCTTGGTGATCTTGATGTCTTTGTGGTGAGTTTATGAATGGTACTGCTCAGGAAGCCATCACTATTTCTGCCAGCACGATTCCGATGCCCCCGAGCAGTGCTCCAACCACGATGTCGGTCACAAAGTGGTAGCGGCCGTAAACTGCTCCCAATCCCATCCCGCCAGCGATAATCCCCCCGACGATACCGCCAGGAATTCCGCAGATCACCCAACACCAGTACCAGAACACGACGGCTTGCGATGGTGAACTGAACGCAAGATTCGTGTATACTAACGGCTTTTCCAAATTGCGAAGAATCAAAGGAGGCGTGTCATGGCTCGGAAGTGCCGGCTCACAGGAATAGGACCGCTGGCTGGAAATAGAGTGTCACACTCAAATCGTAAGACTAAGAGAAGACAGCTTCCGAATCTTCAGAAGAAGCGTATCTATGTGCCCGAATTGGATCGGTGGGTGAGAATTCGTCTGTCAACGCGAGCACTTCGCACTATCACCAAGAAGGGGCTTATCAGTTTCTTGAGAGATGAAGGCCTCTCGTTGAAAGAAATCCTGGCGTAGGACTTAAGATATGCGTGAGAAAATCAGACTCGTCTCGACTGCGAAAACGGGCCACTTCTATACGACTACGAAGAACCGGCGAAACACGACCGGCAAGCTTCAAATAAAGAAGTATGACCCGGTCATCAGAAAGCACGTCCTCTACAAAGAGCACAAGATTTAAGCCAGAGGCCGGATGCCGGTAATCGGCCTGCCCTCCATAGCTTCAGCGAAGGAGGGTGATCGGTGATCGGTTAACGGTGATCGGTGGACTCGGTGTCCTTGGTGCCTTGGTGTTAAATCCCAGTCCCCAGTTCCCAGTTCCTACCTCAACATACTCGCGAATCGGACCTCGACGAAGTTCAGCCCCCCATTGAATGAGTCCCTGACCTCGAGTTGCCAGCCAATCAGTTTCCCAGACCAGTTGCTAGGGTTATCGGTAAACGGTGATCGGTGATCGGTTAACGGGGTAAGGAGATTTACCACCAAGCCACCAAGGGAATCCGTGGTCTACTTACCACTTTCATACTACTTGCTTCCCCTCCGGGTACCTTCTTCACCGATTACCGATAACCGATTACCGATTACCGGTTCGTCGTTCCCCAGTTCCTCATTACACCATTCGATTGAGTTTCCCTCCCGAAATCAGTGCCCTGAATCTGTCTGCCGTCTCACCAATGGCATCCGATAGCGCCGTGTGCGGGATCGTGCCAATGACCTCTCTGAGTTTGGAATCGTCAAGATCGGAAGGGAAGGGGAGCCGGTTCGTTGAAAGGCAGTCGATCTCAGCTCCCGGAACTGTATTCTTGAGGACGTTGATAAAGTCATCGACCGAAACAACGTCGTTTCGAATATTACATGCTGCGGCCCCTTCAATCCCGGATCGGGCAGCACGGATAAACATCTCGGCAACGTCGGAGGTGTATTGAAGGGCCACGGGACCTCCAAACTGGATCGTGAATGGAACTCCGGAAACTGCTGCCAGAATTGACTTTGCGATATCCGAAGTAAGGCCCTGGTCTCGTCCGACACCGTACACGATATAGGGTCTCAGACCAACACTGGCCACTTGCCAGTCGTTCCAATAGAGGAGCGCCGAATCCTCATTAGCCACTTTGTAGACGCCGTATAGAGTCCCTGGCCTCCTGAGCGCGTCGTCCGGCACGGGAAAAGTAGAGTAAAGCTCCGGCGGTCCGAGTACGGCAACCGAGCTGGCATAGGCAAGGCCACGAATCTGTGTTCCGGCCTGGCGCACAGCCTCAAGAACGCTGATGGTCCCAGTGACATTAACCTTCGAGCCAAGTACCGGATCAGCCCTACAGAATGGAACCTGGAGACCGGCAAGGTGAATCACATGAGATACAGAGTGGGCATCAATCATATTTCGGAGCGATTCGGTGTCAGTCACATCGACTTTGCGGAAATCCAACTTCGCAATCTCATCCTCGTTCATAAGCAGCTGGAGGCGGCTGAAGTCATCTGAAGCATCGGTCGCAATGAAGTCCGTTCCTTCTGAAACAAGGTAACGTGCCACCCAAGTCCCTATACAACCCAACGCTCCGGTCACCAAAAACTTCTCAGTTTTCATCTCACTCCTCCGCTCGTTCTCTCTGGCAAGGTTCAAAAGCCTGCTACGGGTCATTATAATCGTCCGGGTTGTTATGATTTGAGAAACTTGCCGCGCCGGCTCCAGGGATCTGGATGCGTGGCATTGGTAGTTTTCTTTTTCAGGTGGAACGCGAATATGAGATGGGTGTTTATAAGCGCTCTGTTAGGGAGTCTTCTAACAGCTGGTTGTGCTGAACCAACGGCCTTCGAGGATAGCAGCAGGGACTCCATTGCTGTTATCCCCAAAGGGACAACCCAGATATTCTGGAAATCGGTTGAGGCAGGGGCCCAGCAGGCTGGAGAAGAGCTGGATGTGAATATTATCTGGAAGGGGCCCTTGAAGGAAAACGATCGGGCTCTTCAGATCGCATTGGTCGAGCAGTTTGTCACGGAGGGGGTGTCGGGAATTGTACTGGCGCCGTTAGATGACACAGCTTTGTTCCGGCCGGGGCATGCGGCTACCGAGAAAGGCATCCCGGTAGTCATTTTTGACTCCAGTCTAAAAGGAGAAATCGGGAAAGATTTTGTTAGTTTTGTGGCAACCGACAACCTGGCTGGAGGACGGATGGCTGGAGAGCAAGTGGCCGAGCTCATTAACGGGGAAGGTAAGGTGGTGATGCTCAGGTATCAGGTGGGGTCTGCCAGCACCACTCGCCGCGAGCAGGGCTTCTTGGAAAGCATGAGCCGGTATCCGGGGCTGGAGGTGATCCTCGACAACCAGTATGGTGGGGCAACCTCGGGTGAGACAATCCAGAAGAGTGAGGAGTTGCTGGATACCCTTCGCGAGGCCGACGCCATCTTCTGCCCCAACGAGGCGACAACCTATGGAATGCTTGTTGCCCTGAGGAAACACAATCTAACCGGGAAGGTGAAGTTCGTTGGATTCGATTCCTCTGAAGAGCTGCTACGAGCGATGAGGAATAGTGAAATTGATGCGTTGGTGGTGCAAAACCCAAGAAAGATGGGCTACCTGGGAGTCGCAACGTTGGTGAGCCACTTGAGGGGAGAGAAGGTTCCGGAGCGAATTGATACCGGTGTAGCGGTGGTGACGCCCGATCGCTTGTCTGATCCGGAGATCAAGGAACTCCTGAAAATCGAGTAGGAGATCTGTTCGGTGCCAGGTAGCTCGAATCCCCGTCTCAAGATGGAGAATGTCTCAAAGCGGTTTGGGGCGACGATTGCCCTCGATGGCGTAAGCCTCGTCGTACAAGCCGGCCAAGTCCATGCTCTGGTAGGGGAGAACGGCGCCGGGAAGAGCACTCTGATGAAGATCCTCTCGGGCGCGTACAAGGCCGATACAGGCTCTTTGTGGCTGGATGGTGAATCTTACCTGCCTAGACACCCTCTGGACGGACGGAAAGCTGGAGTGGCGATGATTTATCAGGAACTGTCTCTAGCGCCACACCTTTCGATCGAGGACAACATATTGTTGGGGATCGAACCGTCACGGGGGCCCTTTCTCCAGTGGGACGAGATTCACAAGCGGGCGAAAGATGCGATGCGTCAGTTGGGCCTCGATCACCTGGCGCCTTCGACCCAGGTGTCCAGCCTGTCAATCGCAGAACAGCAGCTGGTGGAACTGGCTCGGGCCGTAGCAATCGGGTGTCGGGTCCTTGTCCTTGATGAGCCCACGAGTTCGCTGACGCAGAAGGATATCGAGCGACTGTTTTCTCTGATCGGTGAACTCAGGGGCCGAGGTTATGCTGTCGTCTACATTTCTCACTTCCTTGAAGAGGTCAAGCAAGCCACGGACCGTTTTACGGTGCTGCGCGACGGGAGAGTCGTAGGAAGTGGAAATACATCTGACATGAGTATCAGTGACCTGGCGGCGATGATGGTCGGTCGGGATGTCAAGGACATGTACACTCGGTCGAAGCGGCCCGACGGGGAGGTGATTCTGGAGGTCTCGGATCTGGCAGGGATCGCGAATCCGAAGTCGGCTTCGTTGGAACTGGCAAGGGGAGAGGTCCTGGGCATTGCAGGCCTTGTTGGAGCGGGACGAACTGAGTTACTTCGAGCGATCTTCGGTTTGGCTCCGGTTCAGAAAGGGCATCTTCGAGTAGGTGCGTTCATCGGGCCCGCCTCTCCGAGTGTCCGCTGGGCACAGAAGGTTGGTATGGTGAGTGAGGATCGAAAGCAGGAGGGACTCGCCCTGAACCTCACGGTTGCAGATAATCTGACGCTAACCCGGCTGGAAGGATTGGGTCCGTTTGGTCTGATCTTGCCGTCAGTACAGGTTGCCAGGAGTCGGTCATGGATCGATCGGCTGGGGATCAAATGCGAAGGGCCGGACCAGCAAGTCAATAGTCTTTCCGGAGGAAATCAGCAGAAACTGGCCCTGGCAAGGCTCCTCTACCACGATGTGGACGTTCTTCTGCTGGATGAACCTACGCGTGGAATTGATGTGGGATCCAAGGCGGAGATCTATCGATTGATTGACGAACTGGCAGTAGGAGATGAAGATGGTGGACGTTCACCCAGGGCAGTTCTGATGGTGAGTAGCTATTTACCGGAACTCCTGGGAGTATGCGACCGGATCGCTGTGATGTGCCGAGGAATTCTGCAAGCTGCTCGACCCGTTGAGGAATTGACCGAACATGAGATCATGCTCGCGGCGACAGGAACGGGGAAGTTTCAGTGACAAAGGGCCAGATAAGTGCGAAGTCGCTTAGATGGGTCTCAGGCTGGCTCAACAAATTTGGGCCGTTCTTGGGCCTGGTCTTCGTGATAATCGTTTTTGGATTACTGCGGCCACGGACTTTCCTGTCCTGGGGCAACTTCGAGGTAATGCTCCTCCAAACGGCAGTCGTGGGTACTGCTGCCCTGGGAATGACGCTGATAATCATCTCGGGCGGAATTGATCTATCGGTCGGATCAAATATTGCGCTCTGCACGGTGGCGGTAGCTCTACTACTGAATGCCGGAGCGTCCCCTCTTATTGCCGTTTTCGGAGGAATTCTTGTCGGTGCAGCGAGTGGCACCCTGATAGGGGGCCTGATTACGCGGCTTCGGATAACTCCCTTCATTGTCACACTCGGCATGTGGGGTGCAATCCGTGGTGCCGCCAAGGGACTGGCCGGCGAACAGATGGTTTTCGCTCCGGATACCTGGCTGAATGGGTTACTTACAACTGTGGGAGAGCAGAAAAGCTGGATGATCCTGCCGCCGGGAGTCTGGCTGATGCTGATACTTGCCTTGCTGACTGCCGGAATGCTGCGATACACGCGCTTCGGCAGGCATATTTATGCCATCGGATCAAATGAAATGACGGCTCGCCTGTGTGGCGTTCGAGTCGAAAGAACCAAGGTGATGATCTATGCCCTGGGGGCTGCCTTTGCAGGTGTTGCCGGCGTTCTGCAGTTCTCTTATCTGACGTTGGGAGATCCGACTACGGCAATCGGCATGGAACTTGATGTAATCGCCGCGGTCGTGATTGGCGGGGGCAGTCTGGCGGGAGGCGTAGGTTCGGTCCCGGGCTCCATCATCGGGGCGCTCATAATGACGGTGGTTGCCAACGGCTGCACGAAACTCGGATTAGACAACTGGGTTCAGGAGATCGTAACAGGACTTATCATCGTCCTGGCCGTCGCGCTCGATCAATTTCGGCATCGCCGGGCCGACTAGGTTAGTTCTTGAACCACCAAGACACCAAGAGCACCAAGAGAATGTCACCCACGGAACAGGATAATCTTAGTAGTTCCCAGTTCCCAGTTCCCAGTTCCCAGTTCCCAGTTCCCAGTTCCTAATGATAATGTGGATGAAGGTCCAGAGCTCGCTGGTCCTGGAAGAATAGCTCAGCAACAAAGCGTCGTGGCCCCCGTCTCAAGACTGAGAAGAGATAGATTGCTGTGAGGAGTACCACTGAGATGATCTGGATAACGGAAGTTTCTTCTGCTGCGACCTGATCGAAACTGGGGCTTGCAATGGTTGGAAACAGCAAATTAACCAGGAACCCGAGGCCTACTGAAAGTCCGATCATTGTGAGACTGAAGGCCATTGCTGTCCGCTTGCCGTGGAGTTGGCCAAGAATTCCAAAGGTTGTGACATTTGTGGCTGGACCGGTCAGCAGGAAAGCCAGGGCGGCACCTGGAGAGGTTCCACTTGCGATCAGCACGGCAACCAAAGGAGTGGCGCCTGAGGCACACACATATACCGGCAGTCCCAGCAGGGCAAACAGTGGCACTTCGAGCGGTCCGGGGATTCTTGCGAGCCAGCCGGAGCTAAGAAAGGGCTGTGACGCCGCAGCTACCGCTAATCCCACCAGTATCCAGGGCGCAGTATGGTCGACAACTTCTCCCAATCCCACTTTCAAGCCTGCTTTGACTCGGTCACCGAAGGATCTCGCGGTGCGCCCAGCTTCCGAGTCTTCTCCAAGTGGCAGCGTCGGGGGAGGCGGTGCACTTCTAGCGCCTATCAGACGCCCCACAAGCAGGGCCACAATTGCAGCTGTGGCGATACGGAGAACCGTCATCTCTCCCCCCAAGAGGGGGATGGAAAGGAGAACCGCATCGAGGCCGAGTTCCGGAGTTGCAATCAAGAAAGCCATACCGGCGGTGACAGGAGCGCCCTTCCGAATCAAGGTTCGGTAAATGGGGACAACTCCGCATGAACAAACCGGAATCGGAAGCCCCACTGCCATTCCTTTCAGGGATTGGGACCAAGCTGAGCCACGGCTCATCCAGCTGATCGATGACTGGGGTAGAAACGAATTCATGAACCCGGAAACAGTGTAGGCGATGAGCAGTGCCGGGGCACTTGCCCTGGCCAGCACCCAGAAGGTTCCGGCGCTCGATGTGATGGTTTCCTCAGCGTGCAATACTGACCCTCCTTGCGCCAGGATCGCGGTGAGAGCAAGGCCGACGAGTGCCCCCACACCCTCGTACCAGTTGTTCTCCAGCGTTGATTCTCCACATCCGCAGCTCTTCCCCTTGGCCAAGTGAGGCTGGTGGAAGACCACATGAAGCAGTGAACCTGCGACAAGGGCCTGGAACCAGGCGATTCCCTCACTTGTGATTCCAGCCGTCAGCGCAGGGCCCAGAGAAAAGCCCGCCACGGTAGCGAATGCAATGAGTCCCAGTGCACTTCCCGCCATCCTTCTTCCGAAGTTGGGTCGGAGGAGCCACCAGACGGTGAGTCCGACAGGGAGTCGGTGAAGAATCACAGCGAGCGGGAGCAGGTGCTCGCTCGAACCATTAAGAAAGAAATGATGGTGTGCCAGGGCTGTCCCATCCAGGAAGGCATGCAGCCCAACTCCGAGCAGTCCAAGGATCAGAGTGATAATATGCGTCCGTCGTGCGGATCGTCGGAAGAGACCTTCCAACAAGGTGGGACCGAACAGTCCGACCAGTGCGAAAACGAGCGTAAGCCAGCCGCCGTACGAGAAGCTGCCGGGGAGAATGTAAAAAAGAACAAGCCCGGTAATGGTAACGAAGATGAAACCGTCCAGCATCGACAGCATCATGTCTCGTCTTCGGACTGCCCCGTAAATGAGGGGACCCACCAAGAGTGCAATCAAACTGCTGGTCAGAAACGTCATGGCAAAGAATCGAAAGTTATCGGCCTTGTTCGAAGTTACGGGCTAGCATAATATCATCGGCCGACTGCATAGAGTGCATAAGCTGAAAGGAATCACGGTGAGAAGATTAGGGTTGGTGTTTGTTCTTCTGTGTTTCTCTTGCCAGTGTGGAGAGAAGTGGAAGAAGTTGCGGCAGGTAGGTAAACTGGCTCGAAACCTGGCGGAACATCGGCGCAATGTCAAAAAGAAATAGAATGTAGGGGATAATACGAATTTGAAACCCTTGACGTTTTTTGGGAAGTACAGAAAGGATTAAGCATGTTGACTAGTCAAATGGAAAAAGCCTTGAACGATCAACTCAACGCTGAGTTGGCTTCGGATTACCTTTATCTCTCAATGGCAGCTTATTATGAAAGTCAGAACCTGGAAGGCTTTGCCAAGTGGATGCAGCTTCAGGCCCAGGAAGAATTTGCGCATGCGATGAAGATCTACGCTTTCATTCAGAGTCGGGGCGGCCGAGTCCGTCTGGGGGCTATGGACGCACCCCAACATGATTGGGATTCGCCGCTCGCCGCCTTCTCAGCAGCTCTGGAGCACGAGAGAATGATCACATCGAGAATCAATGCCCTGGTGGATTTGGCCAACGATGGGAAGGACAACGCGACGCACCAGTTCTTGATGTGGTTTGTTGCCGAACAGGTTGAAGAAGAGGAATCAGCCTCGCGGGTGGTCGAGAGACTCAAGCTGATGGCAGATGCTCCAGGTGGACTCTTCATTATGGATAGGGAACTCGGCTCGAGAGTAGCGAGCGCCCCCGCTCAATAAATAAGCTCGAAACTCGAAATCCGAAGCTCGAAATCTGATCAGAACCTGAATTCACCACCAAGACACCAAGAGCACCAAGAAGAACTGGCACGAATGCGTGTATCTTAGTGTCCCTGGTGCCTTGGTGGTGAATTCCTGAATCACTCCTGTTCTGTTCGAACTTCGAACTTCGAACTTCCCTCTGTGGTGGTTTGTCATTCTGCGGCTCAGACTCCTATGGCCAGGTTTGGGTATACTGGTAACAGTGGAAACTTGTGCACTTGGCCGGCCTCAAACGATAAAGAACGTCTGTTGGCAAGCCGTGTGGTGTCACGACCGAGCACAGGCTGGGTCAACTCAGAAGCAGGAGGACTGTCGTGAGATTTGTTAGTCGCTTTGCCGGTGTTACTTTTTTCTTGTTGTGGGGCTTCTCTCTAGCCTTCGGTCAACAGGTCATTATCGACTTTGATCGGAAACAAGATTTTAAACCCTTCAAGACCTATGACTGGCTGGTTCAGGAGAAGATTCCTATCTTCCAGGCAATGCCCGATTCGCCAGATGTGGACATTGAGCAATTCGACAAGCAGATTCGAGAGGGAATCGACAAAGAGCTGGGGAAAAAGGGTTTCCAGAGGAGTATCTCCGGAGAGCCCGATTTTCTTGTCAGTTACATAGCTATATGTGAGCTTGATCTCGATGTTCAGGAATATGATTCGGGCACTAATTCGCCTAACGTGCCTTACGGACACTGGAGGCCTTTTTATCAGACCAGTAACGACGTTGCGCTGGTCCGAAATGGAACGCTAAGCATCGACGTTATCGCTCCCGAGTCAAACAAGCTCGTTTGGAGAGGCAAGGCAACTGAGACGTTTGATAAGCCCAAAGACTTGGAGAAGAAGTTAAACAAAATCGTGAAGAAGATTCTTAAGAAATTTCCTCCAAAGTAGTATTGAATATATATTTTATCTCAACATGAAAGTCGAGAGTGGGCAGTTCGGAGACCCACTTTTGACCATGTTCTTTTCGCCTGAAGTTGGCTGAGGAAAAAGGCTTTGAACTCGGACTCATCAAACCAGCCCACTCTTCAGTTCCCACCGAACAGTACCCGGTCTTCGGCTGGATCAGGTGAAAGCTCCGATGGGTCCTTCCATGCGGCGCTGACGCGTGGAAGTGGGCAGGGGCTGGGCAGCGAGACCCTGGACTTGTTGAGGATCCGCTTGAGGAGTGTGGGAGTCGTCCT
>JAUWTT010000105.1 GCA_030614585.1 Acidobacteriota bacterium | reverse complement strand
TTTTCCGGCATAAAGATAGAAAATGGATAAAGCTAACCCTGAGCAAAACAGCAGCGTCGAAGATGAGGACCAGCGCCTCAAAGCGATCACTGCCAAGGGCCATGTCTTCGTCTGGGCAAGTGCCGGGACCGGGAAAACACACACACTGGCTCTGCGGGCACTCTACCTGCTACTGAAGTGGGCCTCAAAGGAACTCTACTTATCCGAAGACCGCGTCCGTCGCCTTGGTGCAGCGAGTACGGTTATCCGATCGATCGTGCTCACAACCTTCACGCGCAAAGCAGCAGCAGAAATGCAGGTTCGACTTTATGGGTACCTCGATTTGATCTCGACCGCCAAGGCCTTGAGCTCCCTGGAGACTTCCCAGCATGCTCAAAAGGATCCACTCCTTGTCAAGATCATTCACGAGATCCTTTCCGGTCTCCCGACCAGAGATTTCGCGCATTTTCGCAGAGGTGCAGAGGCTCTCGCCGAAAGGGCCAGTGAACTTCAGATATCGACCATCCACAGCTTTGCAGCAGGGATTCTGCGTCGCCACCCGCTACACAGCCCGATCCCGCCAGGGGCGCGTTTTGCACAGGAAGATGAGGACGACGTAAGCGGGATCGAAGAAGAGGTCGTTGATCGCTGGTGGCAAACCGAGGCCTGGAACAACCCCGAAATCCAAGCTGACCTCGGGATGGTTATGGAGACCGTAGGGGTTAGTGACATCAAAGCCTGGATGAGTGCGGTCTGCAAGAAGCCATGGATCGCCACTGAGATCGAATCGATCGCCCAGATCGAGCCGTCGGAACAGCTCAGGGCGATCGCCGCAATTGAGGCGCTGGCCGTGGTTCTGCCGACGACACCGAAGGCGAGTCGTCTGGCGGCGGAAATGCTCAAGTACACCGGCGATGTGAAAGCCGGAGATCCTGCCGGCTGGCAAGCCTTGACTCAACTCGTGGGAAAGGAAAAGAGCTACTTGTTCCTCAACGGCTCAGGTACACCAAAAGGGGTCAGCGAATCGATTCGGTCGTTGCCCCTGGCTCATTTACGTTTTTTTGAATCCTACTATTCGCTCTATTCGATCACGCTTGGCAGCACTTTGAGCGGCGCGCTTTCGACCGCATGGTCTTCCTGGATTCGAGTCCTGAAAAGCTTCTCCACCTGGTCCACGCACGCTTCAATCCGACTGCTCGGTCTGGTCAGTTTTGACGACATGATCAAACTCTCCGTTCAGATGCTCAGCGAGCACCCTGAGGTGAGGCGCCAAGAGTCAAGAAGACTAGGGGCCCTGCTTGTAGATGAGTTTCAGGACACCGATCCTCTTCAACTCGAGCTTCTCAGGAATCTTCTCCACAGGCCCGAAGGCTCTGATCATGAAGTCCTGGGGTTCTTCGTGGGTGACATCAAACAATCGATCTACCGATTTCGCGGAACCGACGTTCCCTCGATTGAACGCTTTTCCGATGAATTTCGGACCAGTTCGAGCCGCCGAATGCCCGTATGTGATTCCGTACTAAAAACAACGTTTAGGAATACCCAATCGATTTGCAACTTTGTCAATGAGTTCTTTTCCAGCTCATTTCAACTGGCCAACGAGTCACAGCAGCTCATACCATTCAGAAAGTCCGAATCTCCTAAACCACGTTGGGTCATTGTTACGCCTGAGTCTGCCAAGGACAAACCCAGTGCAGAACAGGTGAGGCAGGCCCTGGCCGACACTACAGTGAATCTGATCACGGAATACTTAGAGGGCGCGAACACAGCTGAACCACCCTACAAAGACATCCTCGTTCTCACTCGAAACAGGCGTGAGCTCGACACGCTCCTTACAGCCGTTCAGGAAGCAGGGCTACCCGTGCTATCGACGGGGGCCCAGACCTTCTACAGGCACCAAGAGGTCCTGGACGTCCTGAACCTCCTCATCTGTCTGCACAATCCCCACGATTCGGTTTCCACGGCTGCGCTGCTCCGGAGCCACATCATCGGCCTTCGGGACGACGAGATCCACCGCCTGTTATCCATGATGAGCTCTCGCCGAATCGTATTCAGTAAGGACCCTCTTCCCGATTTCCTGCCGCAATCCGCGCGGGCGAGAATTGAGATTCTCAGAAAGTTGGCCAAGACAAGGCATGATCGGATTCTCGCTGATTGGCTGCAAGAAGCCGCCTTACTGATTCCAAAGGCACATTACACCCCCAAGACGGACGCCGAAGGGCGTACTGTCGCTCGGATGGCCAAAGTTCTCGACGATTTCCATAAAGTCTGTTCTCAGGGGATGATCCCTCCCCTGGTTTGGCTCCTGAAGCAGAGAAACAGAGCGTCCCGTGCCGATAGTTGGAATGCAGAACTGGGTGAAGATGTCAGTATCTTTGATGAGAGCATCGAAGCAGTCAGGATCATGACGGTGCATAAGGCCAAAGGATTGGAGGCTAAGTATGTAATCCTTTACGGGTGGACTCCGATCCTGTCCGATGCCCTCGCACCGAAGAGGCGAAGCGGTACGGAAACTCTTGAGGTTACCGAACCCAATGGCAGAGCCATCCGTGCACTTTCTATGAAGTGGGGGCCACTGGAGGTTACGACGCCAACCTATGAAGAAGCCCTCGAAATTGAACGAACACAAGAGATGGAGGAGGCCTGCCGGCTTGCATACGTTGCAACCACCCGGGCCAGAGACCAGCTCACGATCCTGACTCCACCTCGGAGCCTGTTACCTCAGGAGATTACCGACTATCTCGCGACCGAGCGTGGAAAGGGAAGCAGGTCTCCCCTGGAGATTTGTGAATACAAACCGCTGCAGCGTCCACTAAGCCCACCCAGCCCGCCAGCACTGGAACTGGATTCCTCTCGATATCAGGACCTCTGGCAGTCGCGCTACGCCTCACTGTCCCAGAGTTCAGACAAGACCCTGTTTCGCCCCACAGATAAAGCTCCCACGTCAGCCGTGGCCACCCGAACCCTCAGGCAGTTTCGTCCCGAAGGTGTGGAGTTCGCATTGAAGGTCGGCGACCTGACTCACGCCTACCTTGAGCGACACGAAGGCGGTCGCGAACTGGACGAATCGGTGCTTTTAACTCTGGCTTCGAGGAGCATTCAAGGAGCAGCTGATCCCGAGCTCCTCAAGAGGGTTCGGACAATTCTTCTTGCCTTCTTTGGCGGTAAGTCAACCGATGAAACGGGTCGGCCCTATTGTGAGCGGCTTGAGAATGGGCGAATCCTGGGGCGAGAAGTGCCATTCTATGTTTATCTCAACGATCGAGCCTGGCACGGGGTTATTGACTTGGTTCTAGACGAAGGTTCACGCATTTGTGCAGTCGACTACAAGACCGGTGCGCAGCCACAGCAACTTCCCTCCAGCTACAAAACCCAGGAATTGGTCTACGTTTCAGCCTTGTGCCGGCTTTTCCCCAACCGTGAGATCAAATTCGAATTCTGGTGGTTGGAGACCTGACGACGAACGACGAACCGGTAATCGGTAATCGGTAATCGGTAATCGGTCAACGGTGATCAGTGATCGGGGTAAGTAGTAAGTAGTCCGACACTTGACACTTGACATCTGACACTTGTCACTTGACATTTGATCGGGAAAGGATAAGGAAATGGGTTATCGACTCTCCAAGATCTATACAAGAACAGGCGACAGAGGTGAGACTGGGCTGGGGGACGGATCGAGGGTCAGTAAAGATGATCCTCGGGTCAAGAGCTACGGAGATGTCGATGAGTTGAACAGTATCTTGGGGATACTCCTGTCTTATGAGTTGCCGTCTGGAATCGGCCGTGAGCTGTTGGCGATACAGCACGACTTGTTTGATCTCGGGGGTGAGTTGTCAATCCCCGGACACTCAATGCTCAAGAACGAGCGAGTGTTGGCTTTGGAAGAAGCCCTTGACCATCTTAACGGAGACCTTAAGCCGCTGGAGGAGTTCATCCTGCCTGGAGGAACTCGGGCGGCTACTGTGTGTCACTCGGCTCGGGCAGTCTGCCGGAGAGCGGAAAGAAGTCTAGTGACCCTGAGCCGGTTCCAAACCGTCTCAGATGTGTCACTCTCGTATCTCAATCGGCTTTCGGATCTCCTTTTCGTGATGGCACGCTCGATTAACAACGCTGCGGGACAAGCAGACGTTCTATGGGAACGGTGATCGGGGAAGTAAGTAGTAAGTGGTAAGTGGTAAGTAGACCAGGGATTTCTTGGGTGGGCTTGGTAACTGGTCACCGATCACCGATTACCGTTTACCGATCACCAGGCCCCCGCATCCCGTTCGAACTTCGTCGTTCGTCGTTCGCACTTCGACAAGCCCCAGTTCCCCTTCAATACGCCCACCAGATCGCCAGGAGTCCTGCTAGAAGACAGTAGCAGGCAGCTGGAATGGCGGTCATTCGAATCAAACGTCCTTCATTGCCAACAAAGCCGACGGTTGCAGAAGCAGCTACCACGTTGTGAATGGTCACCATGTTGCCCGCGGCTCCTCCCACCGCTTGAGCAGCCACAACGGTGACCGGCACGGCGCCGACCTCCAGAGCCGTCGAGAACTGGAACAGGGAAAACATCAAGTTGGACAACGTATTACTTCCTGCGATGAAAGCGCCCAAAGCACCAATCCAAGGTGCGAAGAGAGGCCATATCCCCCCGGCCAGTGAAGCAACGCCCTGGGCCAGAGTCAACGGCATACTGTCGAGACCGGATAGATTATGGTCAAAGCCCGACTCGATGAACACTCGCACCATGGGGAGAGCGAACAGCAGCGGTATCAGCGCCATCTTCAGCTGCCCACCCGCCATACTCCAAGACTCCGAAATTTGATGCCGGTTCATTCGTTGCACGAAGTAGGTAGCGACGCAGGCCACAAGAAACATGAATCCGGGAAGATAGAAGGGCTGGATCTGTTGCCCAATCCCTGTCCCGAGAATGTCGTTAAAACCACACGAGATACCGGTAAGGAACCCTTTGATGCCAAGCTGAGGTAACCGGGTAATCAACAACAGGAGTGCCACCAACACGTAGGGGGACCAAGCTCTGAAGACCGAAAACTCGCCCCGGTCTTCCAGCTTGTCAGCTTCGATCTTTCCCATCCAGGAAGGGTCCCAATTCTCCCGTGGGGCGAAATCCCAAACCTCTTTGGGCTGAAACCACCCCCTCCTGGTGGCCGGAATGACAATGGCCATTCCAATGGACGCTCCGAGAAGTGAAGGAAACTCGGGCCCAAAAAAGAATGCCAGCAAGAAATAGGGGACGGTGAAACTCAGTGCCGAGAACAGAGCGAATCGCCAGACCTGCAGACCTTTCAGGAAACTCCTTTCGGGGCCAAAGTAACGGGTCAACATGCAGCAAAGACATAGCGGCACCAGAGTCCCCACTATGGCGTGCATCCCTCCGACCTGGACGGTGATTTGCTGGAGGTATTCAGCAAAGGTCAAGCCCGAATCCTGAAGAAAAGCTCTGACAGGCGCCGCATCCAACCCACCGGCCACACCTATCAGAATCGGTGTTCCGGCAGCACCAAATGAGACCGGAGTACTCTGGATTATGAGACCGACCATCACAGCAGCCATAGCAGGGAAGCCCAGGGCGAGCAAAAGGGGTGCGGCAACTGCGGCCGGAGTGCCAAATCCGGAAGCTCCCTCAATAAAACTACCGAATAGCCACCCGATTATGATCGCTTGCACACGGCGGTCAGGGCTGATTTGCAGAAAGATTCGCCGGATCGAGGCGACCGCTCCACTCGCCCTGAGGGTAGCGAGAAGCAAGAGGGCTCCAAATACGATATAGAGCAGTGAAACCGCCAGTATCAAGCCTTGAATGCTGGCGGCAAAAAGAACGTCGACCTTAACCTTCCATAGCAACAGTGCAGTTCCCAGTGTGACAAAATATCCCACAGGGAGTGCAGTGCGGGCAGAAACTCGGAAACCTACCAACAAGACCGCAACGAATGCGATCGGCATTATCGCAATCAGACACAAAGCGAGAAGGTTGCTACTGGGCATGTCGACATGAGATTCTTTATCAACTTCTCGAGAAAATCAAAGACAGTTTTTGGTTGGCAGGAAAGCACATTAATACGCAAGGTTATCTATAATGAGTATTTGTGCGGCTTTTGCCGGGCAAATACAAGAGTAATAGGTCCCGCTGCCGGTCATGAGAATCGGATCAATCGAATTTGATGAACGTCCTGTCTTCCTCGCTCCAATGGAGGATGTGAGTGACCCCCCTTTCCGAATTCTGTGTCGTCAGTTCGGGGCTGACATGGTGTATACGGAGTTCATCTCCTCGGGGGGACTTGTTCACAACGCAGCAAACTCAATTATGAAACTGGACTTCTCCGAGCAGGAGAGGCCTGTCGGTATTCAGATCTTTGGCGGAAAGGTCGATCAGGTGAAGAAGGCGGTAGAAATAGTAGATTCCGCCCAGCCTGACATCATCGATATTAACTTTGGCTGTCCCACGAAGAAAATCATCTCTCAGGGCGCAGGAGCTGGCATCCTCAAGGACCTGGACCAAATGCAGACCCTGACAAAGGCAGTTGTGGCCGGCGCTTCACGCCCCGTGACAGTTAAGACGCGCCTGGGCTGGAATGAGGAATCCATCAAGATTCTCGAGGTAGCGAAGATGCTGCAGGATTCAGGGATCCAAGCATTGACGGTTCATGCCAGGACCCGAGCTCAGATGTACAAAGGTGAGGCCCGATGGTCCTGGCTGAGGAAACTGAAGCAAGATTCCAGCATTCGGATCCCGGTAATCGGAAACGGCGACGCGTCGAGTCCCGATCGAGTCAAGGCGATGTTTGACGAAACGGGTGTTGACGCAGTCATGATCGGAAGGGCTGCGATCGGCAATCCATGGATTTTTCGAGATGTAAGATCCCTGTTGGACAAAGGCGAACTTCCTCCTCCTGTGTCCTGGGAGGAGAGAGTTTCTGTTGCAGCAAAGCATCTGGAATTGAAATGCGAATGGCTCGGTGAACGAAGAGGCGTCCTGGAGATGCGAAAGATGTACTCAGGGTATTTCAAAGGCTTTCGTGGGAGTCGCAGCCTTCGAAGCCTATTGATGGGAAAGGACAGCTTAAGCACCGTCATGGAAGCCCTGATGAACTTCAAGCAAACGGACCCGAATCCCCGGATCAGTGTCCCCGGGGTGGCATCAGATCCCGCCTGAAACGTCCTGAACAGACCAAACTCGAAGCTCGAAACACGGATGATTCATGAAGTCACCACCATGACACCAAGTGCACCAAGAAACACCCAATCGTTTCTTTGGCTACAATACTGAGCTGCATCCACAGACGTTTGACTAAACCGGGTAAGACAGGACAGCCAATGTCAATTCATTGTTCACCTATTGTATGTATCGTCGGCGGGGCTGTAGCTGGTTCTGAGGCTGCCCACCGGCTCGCTCAGCGAGGGGTCCGTTCGGTAGTCCTGGAAATGGAAGCGGTTCCCTGGGGGAAGATAGAACTGGGGCTTCCGAAGTGGCATGCCAAGCAGAGAGACAAGGAAGAGGCAGCCATCGATGAGAAACTCCGGAGTCCCTACGTGACTTACGTCCCCTCCACCAAACTGGGGAGAGACGTCAGCCTGGAGGAGCTCTTGGGATGGGGTTTCAGTGCAATCCTGCTGGCGGCGGGCGCGTGGAGAGACCGGCCGCTCCCGGTATCCGGGGTTGATGCTTACGAAAACAAGGGGCTTATTTACCAGAACCCGTTCGTTGCACAGTTCAACCAGTATCATTCCCCCGATTACGATGGCCCAGCCTTTGAAGTCCAAGATGATGCGATTATCGTTGGAGGCGGCCTCGCATCACTCGACGTGGTCAAGATTCTGATGCTGGAAACCACAGCCAGAGCTCTCCGCCAGCGTGGTTTGACGGCAGATCTCCTCGTTCTTGAGAAGAAGGGAATCCCGAAGGTTCTTCAACAACTGGGTCTTTCCTGGGAGGAACTGGGACTCAAAGGCTGTACTCTTTACTACCGCAGGCGAGCTCAGGATATGCCCCTTATTCCTATGGACGAGAATGTCACGCCTGAAAAGCTGCAGAAGGCCAAAACAGTCCGAGAGAAACTCCTCTCCAACTTCCTGGCGAAATACCTTTTCCACTTTGAGCCGTGCTGCATGCCGGTTCGTGAGCTGGTCGAAGGGAACCGGCTCGCCGGCCTGGTGTTTCAAAGAACAGAAGTCCGTGAGGGCCGCGCTGTTGCACTCCCAGACACGGAATTCGAGGTGCGTTCGCCTCAGATCATCTCTTCCATCGGGAGCCTTCCCGAACCTGTACCCGGGATCGAGCTCAAGTGGGAACTTTTTAGAATTCCTGACCCGAATACGGGAAAACTCGAAGGTTACGACAATGTGTTTGCCCTGGGCAACTCGGTCACAGGAACCGGAAATATCAGGGCTTCAAGGCTCCACGCACGAATGGTTACCGAGTGGATATTGGACAGCTTTCTTCTTCGTCCAGAGAATGTCTCACAAACCTCAAACGACGAGGCTCAGGTAGAAAGAATCCTTGAGCGGGCGTCGGAGCTTCAAACCAGGGCCGGCTACGACGGAGACTACGATCGATGGATCGAACGGCATCAGCCGGTCCGGCTCGAGTCGATGGAGTCATCGTCCCTATGAGCGAGCAGGAACGACTTCCAGGAACGGTGGAAACCGGTGAACTCCCACCCTGTGTTCATGTCATTGAACATTCGGGGAGACAGATCTTCCTCGTAGGAACAGCACATGTTTCGAAACAAAGTGTGGTTGACGTCAGACGAACCGTTGAATTGGTGAGACCTGATGTCGTGTGCGTCGAACTTGACGAGGTTAGATACAAGAATCTCACGGACCCGACGCGCTGGCGAAAGACCAACATTGGCGAGGTAATCAGGAAAGGGAAGGCCATGCTCCTCCTCAGTTCCCTGATCATGACCTCGTTCCAGCGACGGATCGGGAAGAAGCTGGGGGTGATGCCCGGGGCGGAACTGCTCGAAGGAGTCAAAGCGGCCGAAGATGTTGGAGCAAGAGTGGTCCTGGTCGACCGTGACATCCAGGTGACCCTGAAACGGACCTGGCGAAACCTGGGAATGTGGGACAAGTTCAAGATGGTGACTCAATTAACCGCCAGCCTCTTCGTCACAGAAGAGATTGATGAGGAGACTATCGAAGAACTCAAGGACACGGAGAAGCTGAGTGACGTGCTGCAACTCCTTTCCGATGAGTTTCCCAAGATGAAGAGCACCTTGATAGACGAGCGCGACCGCTACCTTGCCCAGAAGATTGGAGAGGTGGACGCGGACAGGATCGTAGCAGTGGTCGGGGCCGGGCACGTACCTGGGATCATGAAGGAAGTCGAGGTGGATCAGGACCTGGCCGAACTCGAAGTAGTTCCTCCGCCCTCGAAAGGAAGCGGAGTCTTCAAGTGGGCCGTCCCAGGGATTATCCTCGCCTTGTTCGCCTACGGGTTCCTCAAGGGAGGTTCTGATGAGTCAGTAACCTCAATCTATATTTGGTTCCTGATCAACGGGAGTTTGGCTGCCGTTGGTGCGGCCCTGGCTCTTGGACACCCGCTCACGGTCATCTCAGCCTTTTTGGCAGCTCCTCTGACCAGTCTAAATCCCATGATCGCCGCCGGCTGGGTTAGCGGCCTGGTCCAGGCTCTCGTAAAGAAACCGACTGTCAAGGACTTGGAGGAACTTCCGGAAGCGATCACTTCCGTCAAGGGATTCTGGCTGAACCCTGTCAGCAGGATTCTTCTGGTCGTTGTTTTTTCAAA
>JAUWTT010000180.1 GCA_030614585.1 Acidobacteriota bacterium | reverse complement strand
TTGCTTTGAGAATCCTTGACTTTGCATATGCATTGCCCAGTAAGAGAGTCACAAATCAAGATGTGACCGATGAGATCATCCGTAGAAGCCGGAAACATCTGTCCCAGAAGGATCTAAAGATTCTTGAGGGCAAGATTCGCAAGTTCTTCAGATTGTCTGGTACCAAGATTCGCTATCACCGGAAGAATAGCGAGAAAGCGTTCGAATTTGCCGTCAGCGCCGGTCGGGAGGTGCTTAGAAAGGCAGATGTGAAACCGCGAGATGTTGATCTGCTGATCTATTCCGGAGTCGGAAGAGGTTGGATAACACCAGCAACCGCAAGCCTCTTTCAGAGTGAACTAGGACTGAAACGAGCCACCAGCTTCGATGTCTTAGACGCTTGCGCCAGTTGGATTCGCAGTCTGTCAATTGCCAAGACGTTCCTGGATGGGGCAGATTATAAGCTGGTGATGCTTCTGAACTGCGAGTTTTGCTTCAAGGAGTATTGTGAAGCGAATCTCGAAATAAGCAGCATTGCAGAGCTGGAGTGTGTATTCTCCGGTTTCACAATTGGTGAGGCGGCTACAGCCACTCTTCTGTCCGGAAACGGCTCGTCGAGAGATTTCCACTTTTCATTCAGGACTTGGGGCGATAAACATGAACTCTGCAAAATCGTTCTGCCCAATGAGGCTAGCTTTTCAACCCGCATGTCCACCCCAATGAAACCGATGTCCTTTTATACGCTGCCGGCCGAGTTGCTTTCCTTCACCGCTGAAAAACTCGTGGAGCATTTCAAGGAAACTAGGATCTTGGCCAATCAGAAATACGATTTGGTCGTTGGACACGCCGTCAGCAAGTCTCTGACCACATCTGTGGCGAAACTGATGGGTCTCGACAGGGAGAGCGTTTTTGAAACTCATCCTCGATTTGGAAACACCGTGTCGGCCTCACTACCTCTAGCTCTCGCTGTCGCAGAGGAGGAGGGCAGGCTCCGGCACGGCATGCGGGTGCTGTTAGTGATGGGAAGCGCCGGGGTCTCAACTGGATTAGGTTCTTTTGTGTATTGATGAAATCTGAGTTGATGTGCGCAAAGATGACCTACTACCTCGTTACGTCTGAGCGACGTTACGCCCCAGCTAGCCGGGCATCCTCGGCCTGACAGACCACAACCGTGCCTCCTTCCACCTAGCTTCTCGATGATTCTGAAGTGGCACAGGAACCTGGTGAGAAAAGCGGGCTAACCGCTGCTGCCGTAACGAAGGTGTCTCCCCAGACGGCGTGGATGATCCGTTCTTTGGGCAGGACGCCCTCTCCCCGTCTACAGGGTTCCTCATCGCGTCAGTCCGACTGGAGATCAGGATGCTGATGAATCTCCGGGAGCAAGAAAACGTCTCTCGAGTCAAAAATCCTTGAACGGGGCCTTGGGTTCTGCTGCGTCCATCCGCTTCAACCAGGCCTCGAAGTGCTTCTGCATTTCCGCAGCCTTCTCGGGCATTTTGTCCACCAGGTTGTTCTGTTCGCCTAAGTCGTTCGAGAGGTCGAAGAGAAAGGTGGTTCCCTCCTCACGAATCCATTTCCAGTTGTTGACGCGGGCTGCTTCCTGTGCCCGGCGTTTCCAGTACATTTCTCTTCGCGGCGAGGGACTTGAGGAAGCTAATGTGGGCAGCATGTCGAAGCCGTCCAGTATGACGTTATCCGGCGGAGATAAACCAACCAGCTTGAGCAATGTTGGGACGATTTCGAGGGATGTGAGGAACTCGTGGTTCACCGTTCCGGCCGGTATCCGCCCCGGATAGCGAATCAGACTGCACACGCGAAGCCCACCCTCAAAGTTGGTGCTTTTTCTACCTCGCAGTGGTGCGTTGTCTGCATCGCCGGAGCCGCCGTTATCGGAAAAGAACACCACAATTGTGTTCTCTGTCAGGCCATACTCATCCAACCGATTGAGCACACTGCCAATGGCCGCATCCATAGCAGTAACAGCACCGAGATAGTGCGTTTGTTGCAGCTGGTGATTGGCGACAAGAGCGGGTTTGTTGTAACGCTTTCCTTCGACAAACGCTTCCTCAGCATACAGATCCGGGTACATCTTTCGCCACTTCTCTGGTGCCTGGGCAGCGCCCCGGATTTTGGGGTCGAGATTCGATGCCCCGTGCGGAGCATTGAAAGGCAGATAGAGAAAGAAAGGTCGGTCCTTGTTTTGCTCGAGAAACCGAAGGGCTTCTCTCTCAAACAGGTAAGTACAGTAGGTGCCCTTGTCCTCGGTTGTCGGCGAGTTATTGCGATAGATGGAAGGGGCACCGTAGCGCTCGTGGGTATAGTAATCGATTCCAGTATTCACAAAACCATAGAACTCGTCCCAACCGCGCTGCAGGGGCAGAAACCTGCGATGTACTCCCAGGTCCCACTTCCCGAAAATCCCCGAATAATAGCCGGCCTCTTTGAGCAGGCGCGGTAGCAGGATCTCTCGAGTATCCATACCACCGATGCGTTCCCAGGTGACGGCGTACTCGTCGGGAGGGTATTTGTAGCCATAGTCCGGTGCTTCGTTACGAATCATGTCGTAAATACCGTTGCGCTGCGGGTAACGCCCGGTGAGAAAAGCACCTCGACTCGGAGTGCAAGCGTTCCAGGCTACGTAGAAATTCGTCAATCGAGCGCCCTCACTCGCCAACCGATCAAGGTTGGGAGTGATGATGTGATCGTTCAATACACCCAAGTCGTTGTAACCCTGGTCATCGGAAACTATCAGCACAATATTGGGTTTTTCGACGCCCAGGCACAGTGGCGCTGACAGTAAAGCAGTCACGACCCAAAGCGGTTTCATGAGCATCTATCTTCGCTCCTCCCATCGTGGTTCCATCGCTGTTTCGAATGCTCTTGTTCGCAGATGAGCAGCCAGCGCCAACAATGTTCATCAGTTTGTGGTGTGATGAACGAAGTAGCTCCATCGGGGTGCGAAGTAACCCACCCGAGCTGAGGTGCACCCTGCAAGAGCTCATTGACCTGCTCACTCTCAGGCCATTCGCCGTCCGGATGCTTGATCCACACGTACCAAGCCTCCGGGTGAACTCCCAATATCCGCGCGGCACCCCAAGAGCCATCATATCCTTTGGCGATCGAATTCGCACGAGAAGCATCAAGGATGTTGTTCCTGTCCGGCACTCGGAGGCTCAGTAGGCGGCATTCGAGAACCCTACCCGGACACTTTTGGAGATAAATCGTTCCACTCACTCGTTCATAGCTTACTTGCAGGCGCCACCGTCCCATCACCTCTTCAATACGTGCCTGCCATGTCTCATGGGAGAGGCCCTGACTTATCAGCTGCGCTTCTTCCAGGGAGACTGGATAGTTCGCAGGCCGAGCAGGTGTATTGGCTGCCACCCAGTCGAGCCAGGCAGTGTCATCGACGAACCAGACGCTCTCTCGATCTGTGTCAGCCGGCATGACTGAGCCATGCTCACCTTCCAAGAAGAGTTCCGATTCCAGATCGTTTAGCCATTCAGGAACGTAAGGCTTCGAATCTTGAGAAACCTCCAAGAACTCTTCGGGAAGTCGAACAGCATGCTTCTCCACATAGTGTTCAAGCCCGCCTGGCCACGCCCACTGTCCGTCAGTCAGTTCCTGGCATCCCAAGCTTTCACCGCAGATCCGACACTGAGACAGTCCCATGAACGTACGAAAGACCTTGCCACGCCGGAGATGGCTGAGAACCTTATGGCGTTTGGCACCGTCCCATTCCCCTCTGAGATCGCGAGGATCCGGCAAGCCTCGAGACCACTCGGGCGGTTCCTCCGGATCAGACCAGTATCCGATAATTGACAGTTTGTAAGGTACTTCTGGGGAATTCATGCTCTTCAGTGGACTCTCATCTTTCAGTACGATAGTGCGAGATGGTCTCCCCAATCAACCTGCACCCCTCGGTTCCCACTCCCAGCCAAAGATCGCAAACTGCCAAACCTGTTTCCATTTTGCCCGTCGTCAGGGTCTAGAGTTTCTGTTCTAATGCGAGAAAAGCGGGCCAAAAGTCGGTAAGATGGGGAAACTATGGGAAGTAGGAAAATCCGTTTGATCCTGATCGCTCTCGCGTTTCTGGTGCATAGCCCCGCCCAGCCGGCGGATTGGCCTCAGTGGCGAGGTCCTGAACGGAATGGAATCGCCTCGGACGTAGCCGGAGCAGATCGCTGGAGTGATCCCCCGGCACGGCTTTGGAGGAAGGAGATCGGCTCAGGGCATTCTTCACCGGTAGTACTTGGCGACAGAGTCTTTACGCATACTCGCCAGGGAGATGATGAAGTACTCAGCTGCTTCGATCTCTCCAATGGTGAGATCATTTGGCAAAGCAGATATCCTGCGCCCTATAAGATGAACTCGGCCGCTACCGGCCATGGAAAAGGACCGAAGTCAACTCCCGTAATTCACCGAGGTAAGCTCGTAACGTTGGGAATCAGCGGGATACTCTCCTGTTCAAATCTCGAGAGCGGTGAGACCGCCTGGCGTCACGACTTCTCTGGAGTTTTTAAGACAACCTCTCCGCTTTATGGCACTGCCATGTCTCCCATTGCAGTTTGAGACCGCGTTATAGCCCATGTCGGAGGCAATGACCACGGAGCGCTGCGGGCATACTCTCTCGACAGCGGCGAACTGATCTGGAGTTGGGACGGGGATGGGCCAGGGTACGCCTCGCCGGTTCTGGCCAAACTGGGAGGGGTTGAACAGATTGTCACTCAAAGCCAGGAAAAGATCATTGGAGTTTCACTGGCGGATGGAAGCGAACTTTGGCAGATACCTTTCTCCACAGCCTACGTGCAAAACATTGTTACGCCAATCGTATTCGGCGACCTCCTGGTCTTTTCAGGTCTCCAGAAGGGGACCTTTGCACTGCGGCTGAAAGAAGCTAACGGCCGGTGGTCTACCGAGGAAGTCTGGAACAATTCAGCGGTCTCGAGTTATATGAGTTCACCTGTGCTCGAAGGAAACTCCTTGTTTGGATTCTCCCATTACAAGAAGGGACAGCTTTTTTGTCTGGATGCCCGAAACGGTGAGACCCTGTGGACCGGTCCCGGTAGGCAGGGAGAATCAGCTGCCCTTATTCTCTCCAAACAGCTTCTCTTCGTACTCGATACCGATGCCGAATTCCTGGTCTACCAGAACTCCAGCGAAGGCTTGAGGCCGGTTGCTGAACATACCTTAGCGGACAGCCCAACCTGGGCTCATCCCGTGGTTCTCGGCTCCCGTGTACTGATCAAGGACGTGGGGAACCTTACCCTCTGGGATTTTTCAGCTCGCTAGAGTGTAAACGCATCTCCGAACACCATGTCGCTCGGCTTCAAGCGGAGCTCGACTAGTGCGAAACTCGTCTGCATGTGAAAAAGCATTTCCCGTTCCGAGCCGTCAAAATAAGGGTTTCCTTCCTCGTCATATCGCGGGAAGAGAAGAAGCGCACCATTGTATCCTTCATAGGGCCCCTGGTATCGACCGATTGGAACTTGGACACCTTTCGCGCTGGCTGAAAGGTAGACCCTGTCTTTCAGTGTTGGTAGCGTCGCTGTACGAAGGAAGTTCTCTACCTGGCGAAGAGAAGGGTGCCCTGCGGGTTCAGAGTAGTAAGTGACCTCGACTACCACCTCTGCGCCATCTGGTTGACTGACGTATTGCTCGACCTGCTCCGCTAAGCCTTTGTTCTTCGGATCGGCGAGGAGTCGCGACCGCCCGATAGCCGCCTTAATGGGTCTCGCGGTCACGAACCGGATTTGAAGGAATACGTGCACCTCGCTGTCTCCACTGACTTCGCCCAAAGCACCATCCCCGAAGCTCCGCGTCTGAGTGGTGCCTCCAGCCTGGTTCATCACCCCGGGAACAGTGACTGCTGTGATCGCGTACGGATGGGACCAGGGCGAGTCCTGGAGCAGTTTCTCACACTGCTTCGCCTTCCATTCCTTGTAAGGTTTCTTATCCCAGAACTCGTCAGCCAGCGAATAAACTAACAGCAGACCCAAGAGTAGGATCATCAAGCTCGCTACTTTTCTCTTCATAATGCTCTCCGTTGCTTCTCATGCTAACTTCCGAAGCGGACAGAGGCAATACCCTGTTGTAAAGCGTCTTGGGTCTTGGGGCATGAGGCTTTCGACTTGCGATTTAACCACCACCAAGACCACCAAGGGGAAACGGCCCTTGCTTCTCGGTGATCTTCGTGGTGGTTACACCCAAGCTCCAGTTCCCAGTTCCCAATTCCCCAATTCCCCAAGCCTCAAGACCCAAGACTCAAGACTCCGAGCCCAGGTTCCTATTTCTGCTTCTCGACAGCTCGGCTGATTCTCGCCTTGAGCCAGCGAGGGGCCAGCATACGGATCAGCGGAACGAAACGCAGTTTTGAAGGGACGAAAACCTCTGCCTCGTTGCTCTCGATGGCTTTAATGACACGCTTCGAGCATTCTTCAACCGGGACGGAGTAGCTGCTCCGCTTGCTGTCCGAGTGCCGGCCTGTGGCGGTGAAGGCGTTGGCACGAAGGTTGGTCCCCGTAATCCATCCCGGCATGACATTGGTAATTCCAACCTCTCCCCTTAACTCATATTCGAGCGTCTGCAGAAAGCCGTTCAGGGCATGCTTCGAAGCCGCGTAGCCTGTGTGGTTGGGAATCCCGAGGAGGCCCTGCAAAGAAGAAATCGCCACGATGCGCCCACGGGACTTATGCAGTTGCGGAAGGGAAGCGTGGACACAATTCACAGCACCGATAAAATTGATCTCCATTAGCTTGCGGAAAATCGACAGGTCTGTAATCCCGTCAAACGGGGCCCACATACTGACACCGGCGCAGAGTATGAGCAGATCCAGCGACCCGAACTCTTCGATTGTGCTGTTCACCAGGGCATTGCATTGTTTCTCCTCCGTGACATCTGTCTGAAGCTCCAGAGCGGGGGCTCCCAGTCGTGCTACCTCGGCTTGGGTTTCTCGAAGGCGCTCTGCGTCACGGTCGGCGAGTGCGAGCGACACGCCCATTCCTGCCAGGTCAAGGGCAAGCTGTCTGCCCAGCCCTGAAGCCGCCCCCGTAATGATTGCTACCCTGTCCTTGAGTTCGATTACTTGCTCCCTCTCGTGGTCACAGAATCGCTTCCTTCAGCAAAAACATTATTCCGGGCTCCAAACACGTTCTGCGGATCGACAGTCCCCTTGAGCTTTCTCAAAAATGAGATCGAATCCACCGACAGAGTGTTCTTCATGAAGTCCTTTCTAAGTTTCCCAACCCCATGATGGTGGGATATTGACCCGCCATTCTCGATAATCGCTTCTCGGAGCGAATGTTCTATTTTGCCGAAAACCTTCTCCGGCTCTTTCACCCCTTTTGCGTAGATCCCGTACATAAAGTAGATACAGACACCGGTGTGATATACCTGCGTGATGCGATAGGAAACATAGCCTTTCCCCGGGAGGCCGAATTTCTGATGCTGTTCTGTCGCCTTCCGTTTTACGGCAGCGCACACTTGCCGGATCTGACTCCACGGCACAGAAGTCTCAAAGGTCTCACCGATCACATGGTAGGAAGATAGAAAATCCCGGATGTAGGCAATGGCGTAGGTGAGCATGTAGCCCCGTCGCCCTGCGTCCGCTCCTGCAGGCAAGCCCTGAAACTCCTTTGCCA
>JAUWTT010000206.1 GCA_030614585.1 Acidobacteriota bacterium | reverse complement strand
GGAGTAGACAACTTCGACCTTGGACGATGTCTTCTTCTCAGCACGTGAAAGAGCGATTCCCGAATCTTGGAACTGCTTCTCAGACCGGATGACCTTACAGCCGGCATTACCATCGGGCCCGAGAATAAGAACGTGATTCTGCTGGGAAGGAATTGCCTTGGCGTTAGCTTGGCCTTTGATCATTGTCATAGACCGTGCGTTGGCTGCGGCCACGCAGAAAACGGCAACGAGGACGGTCAGTAAAAAGCTCCGCTGCAACTTAGTAGAAGCGAACATCGGTGATTCTCCATTCATTCCAAAGTTAGAGTGCGTAAACTGGATTTCTGGTAAGCAAGCCTGGAGGGGATCTTACCAAACGGGCCTGTTCAGATGAAAGTTTGGTGCAACGCGTGAGGAAACAGTAGATGCCAGTCACCAGATGCCGGACCTGTCCTCCATAGCTCGAAGAGCGAAGGCGGATGCCAGTCACCAGATGGCGGTTCCCAGATACCGGACCGCCAATCGAAAATCGCCAATCGAAAATCGTAAATCCCAGATGCCAGTCCCCAGTTCAGCCTTCCTTGACCGTGTGGAGTGCTCGGACTAAACTGCTTTTGGCTCACGAGATCCCTGGATTTTCACGTCAGGGCAGTCCCATGTGTCAGGAACTGCAGTACAGCGGAATTGGAGTATGGCCATGCTTAAACGTAAAACGGATGTCCTGGTTGTAGGGGGTGGCCCTGTTGGTCTATTCACCGCACTCCAGTTGGCTGAAAAGGGAGTCGAGGTCCAGGTGCTGGAGGAACAGTGGCGAGCTGCTTCCAGAAGTTATGCACTGGCTTTACACCCTGCCTCGTTAAGTCTGCTCGGCGAGTTAGGAATAGCCGAGGCACTGGTCGATAGGGGCAACCGGGTGGAATCAGTGGGGTTCTATGAACATGAGAAACGCGCCGAAGTAAAGCTCGACGCTCTTTCCGGAGACTACCCCTTCGTACTTGTCTTGCCGCAGCAGGCCCTGGAAGAAGCCCTGAGAGAGCGACTCGAGGAGCGGGGAGTCAAGATTCTGTGGAACCATAGAATCGCTGGTCTGGAGCAGCAGGGGGACTCAGTGTCGGCCCACATAGAACGACTTTCGAAGGAGTCGACCGGTTACAGCGTGGCCCGGACGGAGTGGGTTGTCGATAAGAGCTTCGAGATCCAGGCCTCAATCGTCGTGGGAGCGGATGGCCATCGTTCATCAGTGAGGAGACTCCTCGAGATTGACTATGAAGATCAAGGGGACCCTCACGTGTTCGCGGTTTTTGAATTTGTTACCGGTGCCGAGGCTCTCCATGAACTTCAGGTCGTACTTCTGGACGATAGCACCAGTGTGTTGTGGCCAATGAATGATGGGCGTTTTCGGTGGAGCTTTGAACTGGAAGAGGGGCTGGAGAAGACTGATCCACGTGTGAAGAGCAGGCTGCTCGTGCAACTCCGTGACGAGCCCTTTCCGCACGTGACCCAGGAGAAGCTGGAAGAGTTGATTGCCGAACGAGCCCCATGGTTCTCAGCGCCTGTGGAAGAAGTACTGTGGTCTGCAGCCATTCGTTTCGAACGGCGTTTGGCTAGCAGTTTTGGTGTCGGCCATGTTTGGCTGGTGGGCGATTCTGCACATCTTGCTCTACCTATGGGGATCCAGAGCATGAACATCGGCTTCCGTGAAGCGGCCGATTTGACTTGGCGGATAGCAAGTGTGCTGGTGAACCCTGGGTCAGCTGCCTTGTTGGAAGGCTATGGGGACCATTGGAGGTCCGAGTGGCAAAACCTTCTGGGCCTGGGCGCCAAACTTAGACCTCGCGAAGATACAGACCCTTGGGTCGCTGGGCGGGCTCCTCGGATACCTCCCTGTGTCCCGGTGTCAGGCGAGGATATGGGTGTCTTATTTCGCCAATTGGGACTCTGAGTCGTCTGCTGAGCTCTCCCAGGATAAGGCGGACAGAAGAGCCGTCCCGGTTAAAAAGGCGGAGTGTTCGAGGCCCACCTTTTCCGTGGGTTTGGGACTGGAAACGCTAGCCATAAGTTGCCTTTCCATAGCTCTGTTGACCGATATGAGGGAGATTAGAGGAATGTGGAAATCACCAAGATCCCTTTTTGTTGTTCTGGTTGCAGCCATGCTGTCGTTGTCTCTATTCATCATCGGTAAGTCCCAGGTGGAGGGAGAAGCCGGGGAACTGGCAACGCGTATTCTGGAGCTCTACAAGTTTTACCAACCTGCCTCAATGCTTCAGACGGAGGCTCACGTCCTGGACAAGCCCAAGTTTGAGGTAGCAGACGTTCACTGCCACTGGGAACTCGAAGCGGATCCGCAGGGCTTGGTTGAGGCCATGGACCGGTTGGGCATTTCCTATGCGGTAAATCTGAGCGGAGGATGGGGGAAACGACTTGAGAGTATGCTGAACCGTTACAAGCGCTTTGCTCCCGCCCGCTTCGAAATTCTCGTCAATATCGATTTCTCGGAGATTGACCAACCTGATTTCATTTCAAAATGGGTGAAGTTTCTGGAGGAGGCGAATGAGTCAGGGGCAGCGGGTTTGAAGGTCTTTAAAGATCTGGGTCTCACCATCAGAGATAAGAGCGGAAAGATTGTGCCCATCGATGACTCGCGCCTGGACCCGATTTGGGAAAAGTGTGGCGAGTTGGGGATGCCGGTATTGATTCATGCAGCCGATCCGCTGGCCTTTTTCGAGCCAATTGATCGATTCAACGAGCGGATCATGCAGCTGGGTCGCCACCCCGATTGGAGCTTCTACGGACCCGAGTTTCCAAGCCGGGAAGAAGTCATTCGACAGAGGAATCATATTCTCGAGAAACATCCCAGAACCACTTTCATTGGCGCCCATATCGGGAATAGTGCCGAGGATCTGTCCCATATCGCCGAGGTTCTTGATGAATATCCGAATTTTGTGGTGGATATTTCTGGAAGGGTAGCCGAGTTGGGCCGACAACCCTATACAGCGCGCAGATTTTTCCTCGATTACTCAGACCGGATCCTTTTTGGCACTGATCGCTATCCTGGACGTGTGAACCAACCTCGGCATCGCATTTACTATCGGTTCCTAGAGACTCAGGACGAATACTTCGATTATCATGAACACGATTTCCCTCCGACAGGTGAGTGGAAGATTTACGGCGTTTTTCTACCGGACAGTGTCTTAGAGAAGGTCTACCACCTGAACGCGGACAGGATCTTCAGACACTAGACGCTACAGTTTTTCACAGGGCTGTCGCTCCGCCCTCAGCCGGTGAGGAACGTGGAAAGCATCCTGACGTTTTGTGTCGGGGTTGACTCAAGGAGAACGGAAATATGGAAATGGCCTTTCTCTGCGCCGCAGCGCTGCTCTTCCTGGGCTTCCTTCTGAGGGTGAACGTTCGCCTTTTTCAGGTCCTCTATATTCCGGCTGCGATTTTGGGCGGTCTTTTGGGGTTGATGTTAAGCCCCTCGCTGCTGGGAGTGATTCCTGCAGAGATGATCGCCGAGTTCAAAACATGGCCGGGTTGGCTGATCTCAGTCATCTTTGCAGGGTTACTCTTGGAAAGGCCTGGGCGGTCCCTTCGTGAAAGTGCTCGACTGGCGGCTCGACAGGGAATCATGGTGTGGATCATAGTCCTTGGGGAGATCACGCTGGGTTTGGCGTTGACATGGCTGCTGATATCGTCCGTTTATGATGTTCCGTACGCCTTTGGACAGCTGATAGAAGCTGGTTTCGCCGGTGGGCATGGGACAGCGGCTGCAATGGGTGAGGTATACAAGGCGCTTGGTTTCCCAGAAGGAGTGGATCTCGGGTTCTTTGTCGCCACCGTAGGTTTGATTTTCGGGGTGGTGAGTGGGGTGGCGTATGTCAACATCGCGGTCAGGAAGGGTTGGACGCGTGCCGGGAACGTTGAAATCCCGATCATCTCCGGTCTGGAAAGTCGGTATGAAAAAGTGCCGATCGGATTTGCAAAGGTGCGCTCTGAGGTGTTGGATCCACTGGTTTTTCAGCTGCTTATCTTGAGTGCTGCGTATGGAGTCGGAGTGGGGCTATTCACACTTGCCTCAAGCCTGGTCCCTTTTGTAACCAATTTCCCACTGTTCATCTTCACTCTGATGGGAGGATTGATTGTTCGCGTGGGCATGGGATTTCTGGGCATTGGAGACCTGATCGATTCCGAAGCGATCCGGAGGATCACGGCTCTTTCGATGGAGTTGCTCATATTGTCTGCGGTCGCCTCCTTGAATCTGAACGCTGTTTTTGAGCTCTTCCTTCCGGTCGCCGTTCTTCTGGTCTGTGCCTTTGTTTGGGTGGGCTTTTGCCTGCTCGTGATCGGAAAACGTCTTCTGCCACAGAAGTATTGGTTTGAACTCGGAATTCTCAACTATGGGATGTCGACAGGGACTACCGCGACCGGGCTGATGCTCCTGAGAATCATCGACAAAGATCTCGATAGTGGAGCTGCTGAGGATTATGCTCTGGCTGCACCCCTCTCAGCTCCGTTTATAGGCGGGGGAATGATCACTTTCAGCTTACCGATTTTGCTTGATCAGCTGGGAGGTGGCCCAGTCGTTGGAGGTCTCATTCTGGCGATGTTACTGCTGTTTCTGGTCGGCGCCAGACTGGCTCGCGCAGATAGGGCTGCGTAAGCGGAGCCGTCATACAAGCGTTGGTTTCTGTTTACCGTCGATGCCCGGGTTTGGGGGAGTGGGATACGGCGAACGGCGCTGTCGCTCGTGGGAAGGTCTTTTCTCCGATTGGGTTGTGACGGTTAATGCAGATTGGCAAAGAAGCGGATTGCCAAAGAAAGAAGGGCTGCCAGAGAAAGGCAGAGAAAGGGACAGGCTGGTTTTCCGAAGGCCAAGGTGAGAAGTGTGCCGAGAAGGGCGAGAAGGGGACAGGTTGATTCTCCAATCCAATTGTAAAGGGGACGGGCTGGTTTTCCAATCCGACAGGCTTCGGGTTCGGGTGGAGTCTGATCTCTATTTCCAGGTCGAATACTCGACCGGCGAAGGGTGGAAGAGTCCCTGCGTTGCAGAGCCTCCGAAGGAGCGTCGTTGGCCGCTGCATTACCTGGTTTTGGACCAGATTCCCGTTGCTGGATTTCGCTTACTGACCGACGACACCGTTTGTGAACCGTGCCGGACTGCTTTGGGAGAGGGGATGCGGATTTCCCTGAAGGCCGTTGACTCGAAGTCCTTTCCGTCCCCTGTCGGTATCACGCTGAGGATCGAAGTTTACCAAGAGTTTCCCACGGCTCTCGTCGTTCGATCCGAATTTGACCTTGGGGAAGCGGCTTTGGAGACTTCTCTGCAGGAGATCTCACTCAATAACTTGCTTCTGGATGGGCGGCGGGTTGGGGGACAGACACCATTCGACATGTGGGTATACAACGGCAGTGCAGAGTTGAGAGAGCACTGTCTGCAGGCATTGACTTCACAGTACTACAAGAGAAACTACCTCGGAGTTCTGGAGTCCTTCGATGGGGGCGGCTATCAACCGGAATATCGTCACGGGAGTCAACCCGGTTTTGGTGGAGGGACTCCCGTGGTCTCGATCTGGGGGAGGGAATTGGGGCTGGCGATAGGACACCTGGAGCGTTCTTTTTGCAGGTGCAGCCTACCGATCCAGGTTGACGACGGCCGTTCAGTTTCATTGCGACTGGTCGAGCATCGGCGCGATGTCCCTGAATCAGAAGCGCTCATCCAGTCAATCGACTCTTTGATCGTACTCCACGAGGGCGATTTCTATAACGCCCTTGAAACCTATCGGAAGATGCTGGCCGCAAAGGGCGTCACCTTCCCTGACCATCCGGACCAGGCGTATGAGCCTCAATGGGATTCCTGGGGGTTCCGGGAGGATTTCACATCGGAGGACATCCTCGCGACCGTTCCTCACCTCAAAGAGATGGGAGTCCGTTCGATAACGCTGGATGACCGTTGGTATGACGCGACCGGAGATTGGCTCCCACGGAAGGACCGTTTCCCGGGTGGTGAGGAGGAGTTTGTAACGTTCATCCAGCAGTTACATGCGGAAGGAATGAAGGTCCGTCTCTGGACACTTCCCGCTGAGGTCGATGGTGACGCTGATGTCGAGAAGTGGCTGTCTGCACATCCAAGCGCCATCACTGAAGTGCAGAAGCATTCGTATCATTGTGCATCTCGATTCCACCAGGAGCATCCGGATTGGGTTGTTGTAGGTCCGGATGGACAAGCGGAGCTCTCGAAACGAGGCAACTGTTTCTGCTGCGGGAGTCTCCCTGAGGTCCGTGAGCATTTCCGGAAGGTGACGCGGCGGATGTTTGAGACGTGGCGAATTGATGGACTCAAACAGGACGCAGTGTATATGTGCAGTGCCTGCTATTCGGACGATCATGAGCACGTGTCACCGGACGAAGCCTCCTCGGATTATGCTGAAATCCTCAGAGTGATTTACGAGACTGCGCTGAAGTACAGGCCGGAGGCTGTCATTCTGAACTGCCCTTGTGGGACCACTCTGACACCTGACTGGATGCAATGGCAGAACCAGTCCATTTCCCCGGACCCTTGGACGAGCTGGGTGAACCGGGGAATCGTGAAGCAGTTGAAGGCCCTTTTCGGGCCCTCAGCTGCTGTCGTTTTGGACCATATCGAGTTGAGTGATGAGGGCATGGACTTTTCGCTGATCGGAGTGGGGGGTGTCCCGGCAACTCGTATTACACCGACTGGACAGGAGAAGAGCTTCGGTGTTGGGGCGACGCTGAGATTCGAAGAAAAGAAGGCGATTTGGAAGCGGTGGATTGGAGTTTACCTTGACCTGATGCTTTCTCAAGGCGAATACCTGAATCTCTATGATTTGGTGTACGACATCCCGGAGACTCACGTCATTCGAAAAGGGGACAGGCTGTATTATGCTTTCTACCCTGGGGAGCCGGACGGGATCGTGGCTGATCAAAGGGAGCTATACGACGAGAAGAAAGGCACTAAGCAATTCAGGGGGACGCTTGAGTTCCGCGGACTCGAGGAGGAGAAGAAGTACAGCGTCTTCGATTATGAGAATCAAAGGGAGTTGGGAATTCTCGAGGGGAAACAGCCCTTCCTGCAGGCCGAAATAGATCACCACTTGCTGGTTGTTCTATCAGAGATAGCCTGAGTTGAAG
>JAUWTT010000050.1 GCA_030614585.1 Acidobacteriota bacterium | reverse complement strand
GATCATGATGAACAACCTTGGTGTTACTCGAGGGTACATAGGGATCGAAGCCAATAAGCCCGAAGCCGCTGAGGTTCTCAAGGCGCTGGCACCCTCGTCTATAGAGGTCGCAGTGGTTCAGGTCAAGTATCCGCAAGGTGCGGAGAAGATGCTGATCGATGCAGTTCTGAAGAAGCGGGTGCCCAGCGGAGGAATTCCTCTGGACATCGATATTCTCACAAACAATGTCGCAACGACTGCGGCCCTGGCCGACTGGTTCGATGACGGGGTTCCCTTGATCGAGCGAGTAGTCACGGTCACTGGGCCGGGAATCCCCCATCCCAGGAACCTGCTGGTGCCCCTGGGAACTCCAGTCTCCTCGATTGTCGACTATTGTGGTGGTCTGCGAAAGGGAACCAGGCAGATCATCATGGGTGGACCGATGATGGGCATGCCTCAGAAGTCGCTTGATGTTCCTGTTATGAAGGGAACCTCAGGGATTCTGGCCTTGACGTCCGTGTTCCAGGAGAATGTGCAGGAGTATCCCTGTATCCGGTGCGCGCGCTGCCTCGAGGCCTGCCCAATGTTTCTGAATCCGACCCGATTGGCTCAGGTGGCCAAGTTCAAGCGTATCGAGAAGTTGCAGGACTATCACGTTTTTGACTGTTTCGAGTGCGCGGCCTGTGCTTTTGTCTGTCCATCCAATATACCCCTGGTGCAGTGGATCCGAGTTGGTAAAGCACTGGTTCGAGAGGCACAGAGTAAGCAATGAAGAGCAGCCGTACACCTCATCTGGTCCTGACTACATCACCTTTTCTTCATACAGAAGCGACAACTCCGAAGATCATGGTTGAGGTCGTACTGACCCTGGTTCCGGTCTTGCTCGCAGCCTGCTGGTATTTTGGTGTTGGGGTGCTCCTTGTGGTGGCAGCCGCCACGCTTGGCGCTGTAGGCACTGAGTGGGTTCTTTTCAGGAAGACCCAGCCTGGATGCCTAAGGGACAACAGCGCACTCCTGACCGGCATCTTATTAGGATTAATCCTCCCGCCTGGTTTCCCACTCTGGATGGCTTTTTTGGGTGGAGCCGTTGGAATCGGCCTTGGTAAGTTGATCTGGGGAGGCCTGGGTCAAAATGTCTTCAATCCGGCTCTCGTAGGTCGAGCCTTTCTTCAGGCTTCGTTTCCATCAGCGATCACCACCTGGACGGCACCCGAGGGGGGGCTTTTCTCGATTCCAAGCAGCTTGTTTTCGGTTCCTTTGATGCAGGCTTCGACCGATGCGATCTCTGCAGCGACACCGTTAGGCCTTGCTAAATTCTCGAATGAGTTCACCAGTGTGCTCCTATTGATCAGCGGGAAAATCGGTGGCTCGATAGGGGAAACAAGTGGTCTGCTTCTGGTGCTGTGCGGGGTATGGCTGGCCGCACGGAGAATCTTCGAATGGCGTCTCCCGGTCAGCACATTGCTTTCGGTTGCTGTTTTCAGTGGGATCTTTTTTCTAATTGACTCCCAAGCCTATCCAAGTCCGCTGTTTATGGTGTTTTCCGGCGGCTTGCTGTTTGGGGCCATCTTTATGGTTACAGACCCGGTTACGACACCCACAACGACGAAAGGTGCTTGGATTTTCGGTCTGGGTGTCGGTGCCCTGGTTGTCCTGATTCGTCTCTTTGGGGGTTTGCCCGAGGGAGTAATGTACGCGGTACTGCTTATGAATGCAGTGACTCCTTACATTAACCATTACACTCAACCCAAGCGTTTTGGAGGATAGTGAAGACCCTCAGCAGCGGCTCGTGGAACCGCTTAATTGATATTCCGGTTTTCGGTAGGTTCACTCCAGTGCACTCGAAATCCGGACTATATAGCAGAGTAAGGAACTAAGTAATGTCGAGTGTGAAAAGAGCTGGTCCTTTCCGACTGATACTGACACTGGCGGTCGCAGGGTTTGTCTCTGGACTGGTACTGGTGACGGTCTATGTTCGCACAGCGCCGTTGATCCTCGAAAACCAGAAAGCCGCCCTCGAAGCAGCTATCTTCAAAGTAGTGCCTGGTTCGACAACTCGGAAAGCTTTTGAGGTGAAGGACAACAAACTGGTTCCTTTCGAGGGAGATGGACTCCCGATGGAGGATGCGGTCTTCGCCGCCTACGACGATAACGGAGTACTGCTGGGGTACGGCATTCCCTCTGAAGGTCCAGGCTTCCAGGACACCATCAGCCTGATTTACGGATACAACCCCGAAACCAGGACAATCATTGGCATGGAAGTTCTCGAAAGCAAAGAGACGCCCGGGTTAGGGGATAAGATCATTAAGGATCAGGACTTCGTCGACAATTTCAAGGCTCTCGCTATCGAACCTGAAGTAGTTTCAGTCAAAACAGGCACCAGAGAAGCAGCGAATGAAGTTGATTCGATCAGTGGTGCGACTATTTCGTCGAAGGCTGTAGTCAAGATCATAAACGCCGGAAATGAGAAGTTCTTGCCGTTGATAGCCGCCGCTCATGAAAGTGAGGAACAGCCGTAATGGATGCACAGGACAAACTTTACACTGAAACCATGAAGGGCTTCTGGCGCGAGAACCCTGTCTTTGTGCAGCTTCTAGGGCTTTGTCCCGCACTTGCGGTTACTAATTCGGCCATCAACGGATTGGCGATGGGTGGAGCCACCGCCTTCGTCCTGTTGGGATCAAGCATCCTGGTTTCGCTGTTTCGCAACTTGATACCTAAACAGGTCCGTATTACGAGCTTCATCATCATAATCGCCACGTTCGTAACGGTAGCCGATTTGTCTCTGCAGGCACTGCTTCCGGCAGTGCATAAAGAACTGGGAGCATTTATCGCGCTTATCGTGGTCAACTGCTTGATTCTGGGACGCCAGGAAGCTTTTGCTTCGCGCAACCGTTTCCCCTATGCCGTGGGAGACGCCGTGGGAATGGCAGTCGGATTCACGTTCGCACTGGTTCTCGTGGGAGGAATCCGAGAAGTCCTAGGGAACGGATCTCTATTTGGGTTTTCACTCTTCGGAGAATCATTTGAACCGTGGGTAATCATGATTCTCCCACCTGGAGGGTTCTTGACTCTTGGAGTGCTCCTGATCATCTTCGCGCAAGTGAAGAAGAGCCGAGACAAACGTTCTGCTCTGGAAGCCGGAAAGGAGGCAGCATAATGGGTGACTTCTTCTGGATCTTTGCCTCAGCTGCCGTGATAAACAACTTCACCCTTTCCTACTTTCTGGGCCTTTGTCCGTTCTTTGGAGTTAGTAAGAAGATTGATACGGCTTTCCGACTCGGGTTAGCCAATATCTTTGTCCTGCTCATCACCTCGGTATGTGCGTGGTTTCTAAACAACTACATTTTACCCCACGCGGATTACCTTCGCCTCATGACGTTCATCGTCGTAATCGCAAGCTCAGTCCAGTTCGTCGAAATGGCCATCAAGAAATTGAGTCCGGCCCTGTTTCGCGCATTGGGATTGTTCTTACCTCTAATCACGACAAACTGCGCAATTCTTGGGTTGGCCCTTTTTCAGACGAACCGAGGCTACACCTTCCTCCAGGGGATCGTTTACGCTCTGGGGGCAGGCGTCGGACTGACCCTCGCTTTAGTGTTGATGGCCGGGGTCCGCGAGGAAAGCGAACTCTCCGAGGTACCAGACGTTCTTCAGGGTGCAGCGATGAGCTTCCTGATTGCCGGCATCCTCTCAATGGCTTTCATGGGCTTCGCCGGCCTCTTTAGTGGAACTTAGAAATGATGTGGGACTATATTTCGCCCATACTAGCTATAACGGTTGTCTGGATTGCTTTCGGACTACTGAGAGCCGATGATGCTGAAGAAGAGGATCAAGAGTGCTCGTCATGCGATGAGCGCGACTCGTGCTCGGATCACTTTTGTATTCGAAAACCTCAGACCCGCGCTTAACCGGGGAAATTCAAACCACAAAGACACCAAGATCACCAAGTAAGAACGGGGAGTATAGCCTTGGTTCTTTGTGTCCTTGGTGCCTTCGTGGTTAGATCCATTCTTCCTTAAAGCGGGTAGCGGTGAGCGGCTCGCGCCACGGATAGGACACCGATCCAGCGAGGTCCTGCCTTGGAGCGCAACACACTGCTGATTTCCTGAACCGTGGCTCCAGTGGTAATTATGTCATCCAGAATGAGAATCTTTCGGTTTTCGACGAGCCCCGGCTCCTTCAGCTGAAAAGCCCCTTTGACGTTTCGGCTCCGCTCTCTCGAAGGCAGTCCAAACTGAGGTTTCGTATTCTTGATTCTAGACAGCCCATCGAAGATCGGAACGCCGGCCTCCCGCGAGAGCAACTTCGCCAGAACACGTATCTGATCGAACCCCCTCGACCTGATGCGATCTCGATGCGAGGGTACCGGGAGGATGTACTCAAACGTGTGTTCAAAGCTCTGGAAACACTGTCCGAGTAGGCCGGCCAACGGCACAGCAAGGCGTCTGCGACTTCTGAATTTGAACTCCCGGATCACCCGACGCAGGTCCCCTTCATAAAGACCCCACGCTCTAGCCTGGTCAAACTCGGCGTCTCCGGCCCTGCAGCTCGAGCACATCGGGAACCGGCCCAAGACGTCCCCAGGGACAGGGATCCCACAGATCTCACATATCGGAGGACTAACTGGATCCAGTGAATTCAGGCACCTGTAGCAAAGGGGACTAAGTTCGGTGTTGACAACCCACTGATCACAGAGGACGCACGCTTCCGGAAAGAGGAGCGCTTGGACCAGCTTTCGCGCAGTGTTGCAGCACTTCACACATTTAAGTTACGAACTCGAAAGCAAAAGTGCGAAATTCAGCCCGAACTACTGAGGATGCTAAATCTACAGTCGTCCCTGCTCTTCCAATTCTTGTGCCTTGATACATAGACTCGCCCAGGGAACAGCATCCAGGCGCTTAGACTCTATCGGCTCTCCCGTGTGCAAACAGGAACCATAGGTTCCATTCTCAATGCGATTGAGAGCTTCATCGATCATTTGAAGAAGTTTTCGGTCCGAGTTGCTCAAGCTAAATAGAAACTCTTTGGTATAAGAACTGGAGGCTTTATCGGCGAGGTCCATCGCCTCATCCTTAGAAACCGCTTCACGACCGTAAGTCTCGGTGCGTTGAACGCGGTTCAGTACCTCTTGCTTGGCAGCGAGTAACTTCTTCTTGTAACGTTCAAGCTGTTTCTTCGTCATTTCAAACTCCATTATCGGTGGTAGGGAAGGTTCTTGATGATTGACAACGATCGGTAGAACTGCTCCAAGAGCACGACCCTGGCTAATTCATGAGGAAAGGTAAGCCTACTCAACGACATCCTCAAATCGGACTTCTGGAGAATAGTGCTCGGGATTCCCATGAACCCACCTACCAAAAACGTAATATTCGAGACTCCTCGATCCATAAGAGTCCTCAGAGTGCCCGCTAATTGAACACTCGTTAGTTCTTTGCCCTTTTCATCCAGCGCGACGAGAAAGGTGCCTTTGTCCAGCTTCCTCTCAATCAATCTGCTCTCACGATCCTGCTGAACAGCGATACTGCGAGGATCCGACTTTTTCAGTTCAGGGACAAAGACCTTCTCGCAGGAAACCAGCTTCGAAATCCGTCTGAAATAGACCTCCTCCAGTTCCCTGTAAGAACCGTTTTTCGTTTCACCTATCCACAAAAATCTGATGCTCACGGGCAAAAGTCCTAAAGATATACGATATTTTGGAGATGAGAACAAGTCTGAACTGGGGATTGTGAGAGATGCGGTCAGGCGGTCAGGGCTTCCAGGTCAACTAGTTCGCCATCGTTCCACAATCGCTCAAGCTTGTAATACTGTCGAGCCTCAGGGGAGAAAATGTGGACAACGTAATCCAGGTAATCAAGGAGAATCCAAGCAGGATCCTGATACCCTTCAATATGACCTGGCATTGAGTGAGCTTCCCTTTTCAGTCTCTCCCGAATGGCATCGCAAATTGCCTGGTTCTGGCGCGGATTGAATCCGCTGCAGATGACAAAGTAGTCTGTAAACGAGGAGATCTTCGAGATATCGAGGATCACTATGTCCGAACCCTTTTTTTCTTCTATGGCCTCGCAGACCATCTTCACCGCTTCAACTGTCTTCATGGTAGAGCTGGTACTTTTCGATATAGCCTGAGACTCTCTCGGGAACATGCTCGTGGGAAGGACATTCGCCCAATGCGACTAATCTCCGAATCTCTGTAGAGCTCACAGGAGGCGCATTCAAGCGAACCAGATAGGTACGGCCAGGTAAAATATGGGGAGAGTCCCCTTCTGAAACTGCTATTGCCCGTCTCCCTAACTCAGGTGCAATCTCCAGACCATCCAAGCTCACCTCGGCCCCAGGCCGTTGAACGAACACCAGGCAGTGTTCCCGGAAAAGCTTATCACAATCTTTCCAGAGGTGAAGCTCCTTGCAAGAATCACTTCCGCCGATGAAACAGAACTGATCGCTTGGATTGTCATCCCGAAGTTGCTGCAAGGTCTCGATAGTGTAAGACGGCCCCTTGCGAAGAAGCTCCATACCGGAAGCAAGGAAGTCCCTTTTATCGAGAAGCGCAAGGACAACCATCGAGTAGCGATGGAACGACTGACTAACACATCGTGACCCCTTGTGAGGAGGCTGCTTTGCGACCATAAACAGAACACGGTCCAGCTCGAAACTCTCACGGATCTGACGGGCTATATAGAGGTGTCCCACATGGACAGGGTCAAACGTCCCCCCCAAGACTCCCACTTTCACTGCTCAATTCCTCCAACGTGCTGCGAATTGCCCATTTCAGCTCCTGTAGGCCCGCTCCAGTGACTGCCGACACATTGAAAAGCCATAAGCCCTCCTTCGAACAGAACTGCTCAACAGCACTCAAACGCTCACTTTCGAAAGAGTCCAGCTTTGAAGCCACTATCAATTGCTTCTTCCCCAGCAGTGCACGATCATACAGGCCCAGTTCCTTGTTGATTGCTTCAATGGCACCGACCGGGTCATCAGGACCCAAGCCGCTGACATCGACGAGATGGACGAGAATCTTGCAACGCTCTACATGTCGAAGAAACTGATCTCCCAGGCCGGTTCCACTGTGAGCTCCTTCAATCAATCCTGGAATGTCCGCCACGACAACACTCTCATGATCGTCAAAGGGTACCACGCCCAAATGCGGAGAAAGCGTAGTAAATGGATAGTCAGCGATCTTCGGGCGAGCTGCTGAGATGGCTGAGATCAATGTTGATTTGCCGGCATTTGGGTATCCAACCAGCCCTACATCAGCGAGGACTTTAAGCTCGAGAATGACCCAGAGTTCGGGCCCTGATTTCCCGTCCTCTGAGATCCTGGGGGCCTGATTGGTGGAAGTGGCGAAGCACGCGTTTCCCCTGCCACCTTTACCGCCACGAGCGACTGGCTCGACACATCCAGATTCAGTAAAGTCGAAAAGGATTTCCCCAGTCTCATCGTTGATCACCTGGGTTCCTACCGGCACTTCAATATAGACTTCCTGCCCGTTCTTGCCGTGCCGATTCTTACCAGACCCATGACCGCCGCGCCCGGCTTTGAAGTGTTGTTTGAATCTGAAGGGGAGAAGTGTATTCAGATGGGAACTACTTCGGAAGTAGACATCGCCGCCTGTTCCTCCATCCCCGCCACTGGGCCCTCCTCTGGGCACAAACTTCTCGCGTCGGAAGGCCACACAACCGTCGCCACCATCACCGGCTTTAATGAAGATCTTCGCTCTGTCGACAAACATCTACCTGGGTGGCGATAGCCGCCGGATCAAACAAAAGGGGAGGTTGATTCCTCGCATCGAGTTGACGTTGAGAGACCGAGACGACGGTAGCGACAAGCCCTTCGGTCACTTCCAAATGCCAACGATCCGAACACAAGGGGGGTCAATTCGAGGTGACAACGTGGACGAATTTGCCAATACGCCCACGATTCTGAAAACGTACGTGCCCGTCGACCCTGGAAAACAAAGTGTCATCCTTTCCCCGACCGACGTTCAATCCGGGCTTTAGCGGCGTACCCCTCTGGCGTACCAGAATAGAACCTGCCAAGACGAACTGGCCATCGTGACGCTTCACGCCAAGTCTTTTTGACTGGCTGTCACGACCATTCCTTGAACTTCCTAAACCCTTCTTATGTGCCATGGTTATTCGCCCTACTTAGTTTTCTCAGCGGCATCGCTCTTCTTCGCATCAGCTTCTGCAGCTGGTTTCGCCGCTCTAGCTTTGGATACAGGAGCCTTCTTGCTCGTAGTCGCTTTCTTGGTCTTAGAGGCAGTGGCAGTCTTCTTAGCTGTCTTCTTAGGTGCAGCTGCTTCGCTCGATTCCGCCTTCTTGAGCTTCTTGGGGCTCGCCGCTGCCTTCTCTGCCGGCTTGCTGTCCGACTCCGCCTTCTTGACCTTCTTGGTGCTCGGCGCTGCTTTCTTTGCCGGCTTGCTGTCCGACTCCGCTTTCGGAACCTTCTTCGTACTCGGGGCAGCCTTTTTCGCAGGCTCGCTAGGCGACTCCGCTTCCTCAGTCTTCTTGGCGGCTGCTGTTACCTCCGTTTTCGGTGCAACAGTAGCATCAGCCTTCTTTTCGACTTTCTTCTCTTCCTTTACCGAAGAAGTAACCTTTTTCGTCTTCCCTTTGACCGACCCTGCAGTTTCGATCGACTCAATCTTAACAGTCGTCAAGAGCTGTCTATGCCCCGTGCGCCTACGGTACATTTTCCGTCTCTTGAACTTAAAGACAACGATCTTGTCACCTTTTCCCTGTTCAACTATGGTTCCAACGACATGGGCACCGTCTACGGTTGGAGTTCCGATCATCGGGGCCTCACCATTTTCAACCAGGAGTACCTGATCAAAGACAACCTGATCCCCGACTTCCCCATCAAGGCGCTCCAAATCGATGAGCTCACCTTCTGTCAACCGATACTGCTTTCCGCCACTACTTATCACTGCGTACATCAGCTTCCCTCGTATCTAAAATCTCGGCCCAATCTACTGATCCACATTTCCAACAGGCTTAATAACGCGGTGGCGTAAACTTGTAAGGAAAGCGACCCCGGAGCCGTGCAGACACTTCTTCCACGAAAAGAACGAATTATACCCACCTTGTTTTGACTCTGTCAAAAACGCGAGTTGGCGGACTCAATTAGCAAGTGCCAAAAGGCCAAGCAGGTCTAGTTCCCGCATTTCAAGTCTCGAAACTTTACAGTTCAAGGAATCTCTTCTGAGATTTAGGATTTGGCGCTTGATACTTGATATCCTATCTAGGATGAAGGTGCACCGTAGATGCTGGTTAACGTTGGGGTTGCTTTGCCTTTCCCTTGTCTCTGTCAGCGGCGAAAACTGGTCGCGGTTTCGCGGTCCGGATGGTGCCGGGCAGAGCAAGCAGACCGCCATCCCCTCCGTTTGGACCAAGGACGACTACCTCTGGCGGGTCGAACTGCCGGGCATCGGTCATTCATCGCCTCTGGTCTGGGAGGACCAGGTGATTGTGTCTTCCGCTTTGGAAGCGGATGGTACGAAGATCATTCAGTCCCTGAGAGCGACTGATGGGAGCCTACTCTGGGAGACACGGTTCCAGCTGGATCCCTATGGCCTTGGCAGATCGACCTCACATGATAAAGCCAGTCCGGTCATGGACGGGGAGCGCGTGTATTTGACATGGGCTTCCGCGGACAAGTATCACGTGGCTGCTCTGGACCGGCGTAGCGGTAACGAGGTATGGCGGCGTAGCCTGGGCTCTTTCGAAGCAGAGCATGGGGCGGGTGCCTCCCCGATCCGGTTTGGAGACTTATTGATCGTTCCCAACGATCAGGCTGGACCCAGTTCGACGCTGGCCCTCGATTGCGAAACCGGTGAGACGCGATGGAGCGTTGATCGACGTTCAGGGACGACCGCCTACTCTACACCGGCCATCTACCGTCCGAATGGCGGTGCGGCACAGTTGATCCTTGCTTCTACTGCTCATGGAGTCAGTAGTTTCGACCCGAACACGGGCAGGCTCAACTGGGAATTGCCCGATGTGTTTGGCAAGATCCGTGTAACCGGTTCGCCGGTTGTGGCAGGAGGGTTGATCTTTGCTCAGTGTGGAGCGGGTGGCACAGGTAAGCGGATGGTTGCCAGAAGGCCTCCAGATCCGGCTGCCGGGAATACCGCTGAAGTCGCATATGAGGTCGAAGGCTCCATTCCATATGTTCCCACTCCGGTTGCATATGGTAAGTGGCTCTTTTTGTGGGCCGACTCCGGCATTGTCAGTTGTATTGACACCCGTAACGGAGAGCGAGTCTGGCGTGAGCGCGTCGGTGGAAGCTACTACGGTTCCCCAGTCCGCGTTGGCGATCGGATCTATTGTGTATCGCGCGAGGGTGAGGTGGTGGTGCTGGGTGCTCAGCAGGAGTTCCAGCTGCTGGGGCGAATTGATCTGGAGGAACCGAGTCATAGCACTCCGGCGATAGCGGATGGTGTGATGTACCTGCGTACTTTCTCACATCTGATGGCGCTCGCCGCAGACTAGTTTTCAAATGACAAATGCCAAGTGGCGAGTGACAGTTGGGTGCGTGACCAGGATCGCTGTATAGGATTTTAAGTCCTTTTGCTCCATTTTGTAACTGGCTGATAAATATAGGGAAATCCCGTCGCTCCCAAATCCCTATTTTAGCTGGAGTTGGGCTGAGTGAGTTGGAGTTGGATTGACGCGGGCACAAGTCAGGCACAACCCTGAAGGAGGATCTTGCCTGCATCACGAGATACATCGTTCTGGCTTTCCCTGGTATTTCTCTGGCCACAGAAGAACCAGGTGGGTATGGATATCCCTGGCCGATTCCTCAAGGCCAAGGAAGGGGCAGGGAGAAGGTACGTGGTTGTCGGCGAGCAACGAATGCACAATCAGCCAGATCAGCTATGACATCCTGTGTCTCTTAAATCGGAGACCTGAGTGTCCCGTTCGAGCTGAAGACCTGCACATGCCGTTATGCGGCTTTGCTGTGGCCCAGATCTGATGGCGAGTCCGGTTATCCGGCCCCACAGACTGACGAGCAACTGAAGTGGTGTTGTCCGCCTTCTTTAGTGTTTTCGTTCGGACTCGTCACGACTTGACAAGTGAGAAAGCGAGTAGAATCCAGCGAGAAGCATACGTTCTAGCGCGGTAGCTGAGAATCAACAACACTTGCCTGAAGAAGCGCCGCACAACCGTTGTAGGGTAAAATCTTGGAGAGGGCTTCACCAATCTCTAATCTGGTAGAATTACCGCGCGTTGGCGGTCTTCAGCATCGATACGAAAGATGCAACGCCACGTGGTCACTATCCGATCTATTCAATGCGAGGCACAGGCATGACCGGTCCGGACAAGGGTGCGAAAGGCGGCGTCCACAAGGGCGGCCGTTTTCTGACCACGCACTGGACCGTGGTTCGCGACGCGGGCGACCCGGATTCACCGGGCTATCGCGCGGCGCTGGCGACGCTCTGCGAGACCTATTGGTATCCCCTCTACGCATACCTTCGGCGCTATGGCTGCGACCCCCACGAGGCCGAGGACCTGACACAAGGGTTTCTCGCTCGAATGCTGGACAAGAACGACTTTCGACTGGCCGACCCCGTGCGTGGGAAGTTCCGCTCATTTTTAATGGCGTCGCTGCGGCATTTCACCGCGAACGAGCGAAAGCACGCGAAGCGGCTAAAACGGGGCGGCGCGGCGACGCTCGTGCCCATCGACGTGAAAGACGCGGAACGGCACTATGCGCAGGAAGCCGAGGAGGGCCTCACGCCGGAGAAACTATTCGAACGGTCATGGGCGATCAACGTGTTAGAACAGGCCATGGACCGGCTTCAAGACGAGTGGGAAAGAAGTGAAAAGACGGCGCAGTTCGACGCCCTCAAAGCGTATTTGACCCCCGGTAGAGAGTCGACGACCTACCGCGAAATCGCCCAGTCCCTCGACACGACGGAAGGCGCCGTAAAAGTGGCGGTTCACCGGCTCCGACGCGCCTATCGCGCCCAACTCCGCGCCGTTATCGCCGAGACCGTCTCCACCGAAGACGGCATCGAAGAAGAAATCCGCGACCTGCTCGGCGCCTTCGGCAACTGATGGCACGCAAGTGGATACACTCGCGCTGTGGTGGACCCCCTCCGGCCCGCTGTAACCTTTTGAGCGCTTTGTTTCATTTACGGGTAGCTGGAAGAACCCGAATGAACACGCGCACCCAAGCGCGGGAACGAGGAGGACGATACAATGTCGTATGCGGACATACTCCAAGGTCGATTCGAAAAAGCGCCGCTGGCGCGAAAAGCGCTTCAATGCGTCGAGTTAATAGTCCTATTCGCCGTACCCTTGACCTTTCTTCTGTTTGCGATGCCAAAGGTGGGCGACAATCCCGTTGCGCGCCAGGGGGTCGTGTGGGTGGCCAACGTCGCCATGCTCATGATCGTATACCTGGGTTTGCGATTGCGTGGCCAGACCTGGGCCCACTTTGGGCTGGCCTTTGGAAAGCCCCGGCGCGCCACCGTCGTCCGAACACTACTCCTGTCGCTCGCGGTCTTCGCTGCAGCGATCGCGGCCTTCGTCCTCGGTTCCATCGTCATGGCCAACATCCCCGGTATTCCCGAAAGCGCCGACCTGAGCGGATACAATTACCTCTACCACAATCTATCCCTACTCATCGTCACGTTGATTGGCGTCTACATTGTCTCGAGCTTCGGCGAAGAAGTCATCTACCGTGCATTCCTCATCACACGCATCGAAGAGATGGGCTCCGGCGGCAAAGGCGTGCAGCGCCTCGCCGTCCTTATCAGCGCCGCCGTCTTCGGCCTCATTCACTTCGATTGGGGTCCCATGGGCATGGGGCAGACCGCGTTTATGGGCCTCGCCCTCGCCATCGCCTACCTCAAAGTAAAGCGAAATCTGTGGATCAACATTCTGGCCCACGGGTACATGGACACGATCCTCATCGTACAGTTGTTTTTCGTTCAAGGCTCCGAATGAGCACAGTATTAAACCCTAAGGAGAAGAATCGATGACCCCTTGTCCCCAATGCGGCTCGATGATGCCCGAAGGCGCTCCGCACGGCCTTTGCCCAAGATGCCTCCTGCAAGCGGG
>JAUWTT010000287.1 GCA_030614585.1 Acidobacteriota bacterium | reverse complement strand
GCATCTGGGATTCGCCATTCTTTGTCGTGAACTTAATCGGGAACTTTGTCGGAATCCCGGTGGTCGAATCGACAAGGTTCGCGACAAGGCTCGCGACAAAGGGCGGATCGGCATCCGGCATCTGGTATCTGGCATCCTGTATCCGTCACTTGCCATTTGTCACTTGTCATTTGTCATTTGTCACTGGTGCCGGGTACTTCAGTGGACTCACAAACCCTAACAACGCGAATGTCCCATACTATTATATGGTTGATTGTACGGCTGTACTGACCGTATAATGATATGGTGAAAACGACAATAGAGTTAGACGAGGAAAAGTTGAAACGAGTGATGCAGTTAACTGGAATCAAGACTCGGAAAGCTGCCATCGATTTTGCCCTGACCGAAGCTGAACGGATTGCTGCCATCGATTCGTTCTATCAGAAAACGTTCTATGTTGACGAGGCTGGCTCTATCGTTGATCCCGAGTACGATGTCCTGACCCAGCGTAATGAAGACCAATCGAGGTTCTCTTGATTCTCGTCGACTCGACACTCTATATCGACTGGCTCCGCAAGCGGATAGACTTCGCTCGGCTGCTGGAACCCTGGGTCCGGTCCCGGAATCTGTGTCTGTGTGGTGTGATTCGCGTCGAGGTGGTTCGAGGCATTCTCAATCCGAAGCAGAGAGCGAGGATAGAAGAGTTTTTCGACCTCATCCCTGAGATCCCGACCGATCCCGCTCTATGGCGCGACGTTGCGACGTTGGCTTGGAAGCTGGATCGAGAAGGGAAAGTCATTCCCTTGCCAGACTTGATCATCTCGGCAGGTGCACTGAAGGTTGGAGCAGGGGTGGTTTCGCTTGACCGACACTTCTGGGAAGTTCCCGGACTTGCCTGCCAAAGCGATTTACCAAGCACGCCCCGAATACCCGCAGTTTCAGAATAGCAATTTGCGTTCGGTCAGCCTGAGTTGGTATACCGGTTCCCAATGAAGAGTTGTGTTTTGACTATCACCATTCTCTTCTTGCTGGTCGGCTGCGGAAAGAAGACCAGGGTTTCCGCCCCCACAACTGCAGGCGCGAAAACGCAGGAAGGATTGGCAAGCTGGTATGGGAAGGGTGATGGTTACCACGGCAAAAGAACGGCCAACGGAGAGCGTTTCGACCGGAACAAGCTGACGGCAGCACATTACAGCCTGGCTTTCGGCACTGAGGTCAGAGTGACCAACAAGAACAACGGCAAGAAGGTTGTAGTCAGGATCAACGACCGATATCCAATCGAAACCCTCAGGAAGGGCCGAATCATAGACCTTTCTTACAAAGCTGCTCAGATCCTCGACATGATCAGAGATGGGGTTGTCCCTGTCATCCTCGAAGTGCTCTCTGAGCCAAATGATTCGTCTTAACTGGAGAGTGCCGAATTCTGAGTGGTGGTTAACCCCAGCGGCTGTAGAATGCCGTGTAACATAAGAGGTCAGCATAAGGGTGCAGGATCCAGCAAAGAACCTCAGCGAGTTGGAAAAATGTCCGCAGTGTGATTATATTCTGCTGGAACGGACAACGTACTGTCCGGTGTGTGGAACTCAGCTGACTCAGCCGCTCTGGAAGAAGCTGGGTGCATGGGTTTTACTGATCCTGATAGTCTACGCATTGATTAAGTGCCACGTACGCATCCTGGACGGATTCGATTGAATCATGCTCATGGAAACGGGACAGATACGATGCCAGGCCCAGAGTGACCGCGGATTGGTCCGGGCCAACAACGAAGACAACTACCTGGTACAGGAAGAAAGCGGGTTGTTTGTGGTGTGCGACGGGCTCGGGGGGCATGCCGCTGGAGAGATCGCCAGCCAGATTGCTGCCGATACGATGGCCACCCGGCTCCAATCGTCGGAGGGCGACCCTCCCGATCGACTCCGCGACGTTATTGTTGAAGCCAATCGGCAAATTCTGCAGGACCAGCACCTCAACCCAGAGCACCTGGGAATGGGAACCACCCTGAGTGCTCTCTGGATTCCTTCCTCGGATACCTCTCAGGGCTGGATCGGACATATCGGCGACAGCCGCATTTACCGCTTCCGCAATCAGCAACTGAATCAGCTCACTGACGATCACTCCCCACTGTTTCGGCTCTATAAACAAGGTACAATAGACAAAGAGGCCCTGCGCCATCACCCCCAGAAGAACCTGATCGAACGGTCTCTCGGTCTCTCAGTTGCCGTCAACTCGGACATCTTTCTAGTTGAGCTTCAACCCGGCGATCAGCTCCTGCTGTGTACCGACGGCTTGACCGACTATGTATCCGACGGGCAGATTGCCGAAATCTTCTCGAAGGCTCCATGGGACCAACTCTGTCAGCATTTTGTCAAACACGCCCTCGCCGCCGGAGGTTTCGATAACATCACGGTAATCATCGTTGAAGTCAGTCACAGAGGCGTTCCTGGCCAGATTCCAACGCTGCCCTGACGGTGGCCTCTGCCAGAATCTTCAGCGAATCAAAAAGAGGAACTGGAAACTCCCCCTCCCCGCAAGCGAGGCCAAGTTCGGTACAGCCGAGAACCACGCCGTCGGCCCCTTGATTCCTCAGAGCTGAGACCGCAGATCTGAAGCGAGCTTTCGATTGCGATCGGTCATCGCCCGCTTTGACCCCCTCGATGATCCTCATGACGTCCTGCTGGAAGCTTTCTGAAACCGGAACTACTTCCAGCCCTCGTTCCCGCAACGCCTGCTCATAAAGCCCCATTCGGGCCGTCCCTTTCGTTGCCATGACACCGACTCTGGGACGCACCGACTCCGACTCACACTCAAACGCTTTCTCAACGCAGTTCACAGTTTCATCGATGATATTCAGGACGGGAATGTTAACGGCCTCTGAGATTGAGTCCCAGAAATAATGAGCCGTATTGCAGGGAATCGCGATGAGTTCGGCGCCCGCGTTCTCAACAGCCTTTGCAACGCGGATCAGTTCAGGCAAGGGTGATGGACCTTTTGCGACAAGATACTCCGTACGATCGGGGATTCTGGGCTCGCTATAGATGACGACCGTCAGATGATCCTGGTCTCGTTGCGCCGGCGTCGCCTCAATCAAGTATTCATAAAACGCGGCGGTTGCTTCGGGGCCCATGCCACCAACAACCCCTACTATCTTAGGCATGGCGTCATGCTAGCACTCCAGAAGCTCCCGCATAAACTCGTAGGCCCTTGCATAGATTCCCGGGTGGCTATCCCCCCTGGGTCCAGCAACATTCAAGGTCAATATCCTCTCTTCCTGAAGCCACCGCCGCACCAGTGGAATTCCGGACAGCTCAGTCAAATCCACCAGGAAGAACGGGCGGCCATAGCGCTTGGCCAAACCCAGGGTAAGGGAAGTCCCCCCCGCCAGAGGCCCTTCATGGAGAATGAGTGTCGCGTCAGAATCCCTCACGTTCCACTCAGTTCTCTCCTCATATCGCGTGCTGGGCGTCTCCGTAAGAGGGTAGAAATCGGAGATAGTCCCGTCCTCGGCTCGGCGACCGTGCGGACACCATCCACCCGTCGGAATCTCCAACTCCAGGGCAGCATCCAGGGCGGCTCGGTCTACGCCTGTCTGTCCACCGGAGACAACCTTCTGAGGATAACCTCTTCTTTCCATGGCCACGCGCTGTTCCAGAGTACCAGACGAGTTTCCTGGAAAGAACTATGAAGCTTCCGGGCGTGACTTTCGCTGTCTGTAGGTCAACAACCCAACCACAACGGTCAGCGTGAAAAGACCAGCAATGGCCAGCATGCAGTATTGTGCCCCAATCGGTGGAGTGCCGCCAAACCCTAGGCAAATCGTGGCAAAGCACAGTGCCAGAAGCACTGTCAAGGTCCCCAAAACACTCACCAGTGCAGTCATTTTACTCAGTTTTGAACCCATTCCCCCTCCCATTTCGACATCCGGGTTGAAAGCTCCCGTTAACTCACTGGATGCCGAACATCACCCGTATCCACAGGTGATCAGTTCAGTGTGTCGTTGGCGCTCCAGCGCCCACCGGCACCTTCAAGGCCACCCCAGACTCCAGTCGGACAGTCTCAACAATGTCCTCGAGTCTTAGTTGCCGATCTATCCTGGCGTAGATCCTGGTCTCACAGTCTTGCGGAAAGCTGTCTAAGCACCCCGCAACCACGACCCTCACAAACGGAACCCGCGAATCGTGGACAAGATGACGAACCAGCCTTTTCGACTCTTCAATCCCCAAAGAGCAGTCGATAAAAACGTAATCAGGTCTGAATAGATTCAAAGCGCTTGAGCAACTGTAACCACAGTCGGCCAGTTGGAGAGAAAACCCGGGCAGGTCAGCGATCGAATGAAGGTTCTTCGTGAGGTCAGGATCAGTTGTAACCACCAGTACGCTGGCATTTCCCTGACTCGCCATTTCGAAATAACCGCACTCCGAGCATTCTCTCTGGCATCTCAACCCGGATTGAACTGTTTCGGGTGCCAGTCTCAAAACCTCGTAGCAACGCTGGGCCCTCATTGCATAGATGGCACACGCTCTGCACTCGTCCGTGATTCTGCCATCCCCATGGTGCTCCCAACAAAACTTGATATCTGGCGATATAGTTCGCTCTTCTACGGGTGCAGGAGACTCGGCAACAGCCGGGAATCCGACGATCCGGTCCAGGTCACTTTTCAAGATTCGATGGTGACCTCCCGCCGTCCGGCGTGCCGGTAGATAACCCGACTGAATCCACTTGAGAACCGTATCGCGTGTGACCGAGCAAATCTTCGCTGCCTGTCCCGTGGAAATGTATTGTGAGCTCATTTGCTTCCTTTTATTGTTTTTATTGTATTTGGCCTTCAAAGTCAAATAATTTCGTGCATTCGCATAACAGCAACTAATGATACAACCGGTGTCGAAAAGGCCAGTATTCTCTTTGCGTTCTTTGCGCCTTGGCGTAAGGTCAAGAACTCTCACGACGGTATTCAGAATAGACTACACATTGCCGTTGATGTCCTTGGTGTCTTGCTCATTTGAATCATAGCGGTGAGTTCGAATTACGAACTGTTTCGGCTAAGTTGCCGGCTCACTGCCATCCGACAAATCTTTCTCCAGGGCTCCCTCCAGCGCCGTCGGCTCGCGGTCTTTTCTACCCGGAAGCTGAATGTTCAATTGCGGGAGAGCGAACTCGATTCCTCGCTCGCGAAAAACTCGATCAACCTCCATCTGCACTGCATCTTTGGTCGCTAGTCCCTTTCCGAAATCGACGAAAATCCGAAGCTCGAACTTGATGGCATCATCCCCAAACCCCAGGAGCATAGCCTGTGAGGGAGGCTTCTCCAATACGTCGGGATTGTCGCGTGCGACATCAAGCAGGGCTTGCTTGACCTTTTCCAGATCGGAGCCATAGGCAACACGCAAAGGGATGTCCATCCTGCGCCTCGAATCGGAAAGTGTCCAGTTGATCAGCTTGCTGGTCACAAACTCCTTATTGGGGACAATCATCTCGCTTCGATCCCAGAGCGTGACGGTCGTGGACCGGATCTGGATTCGGGTCACACGGCCTTGAAGGTTGCCGATACTGACCGCATCACCTACACGTATCGGACGTTCTGTCAAGAGGATCAGGCCTGAAATGAAGTTTGCGACAATCTCCTGCAACCCAAAACCGAGACCGAAGGTGAGAGCCGCTGCAAGCCACTGAATCTTGGACCAGGATATCCCAAGCAGGCTGAAAGACGCGCTCACGCCGAAGATTATGATCGCATAGCGGACCAGGGTCCCCAGAGCGATTCTCGATCCAAAGTCAAGGAGACTTCGTTTCCGCAGCGTTAACTCCAGTAACCCGGGAAT
>JAUWTT010000622.1 GCA_030614585.1 Acidobacteriota bacterium | reverse complement strand
GAGTTTCCTGGTGTTGGGTCTTTTCTCCTTTCCGCTCTTCGCCGAACAAGTTGTCCTTGAACCGGCGAAGGACAATACGATCTACGAACACGAACAGGGTTCCCTCAGTAACGGCAGCGGTGATTACCTGTTTGTGGGAATCAATGGCGAGGATGGAGGCAATCGGATCATGCGTGCTCTTATCGCCTTTGATCTGAGTTCGATTCCTCCTGGATCGACAATTGAGAACGTCACATTATTGATGGATCAATCGCTCCCGCGCGACGACCTTACCGGGAGAGACGCAAGTCTTCACCGAGTTATGAAGGATTGGGGTGAAGGTTCGTCGGATGCCGAGCGAGGTGAGGCCGGTGGAGCGCAGGCGACAGAGGGGGACGCAACCTGGTTACACACCTTTCATAACAATAGTCTGTGGGCCAACCCGGGGGGTGATTTTGAGACGTCTGCCTCCGCATCGGTTTCAGTTCGTGGCAACGGGTTCTACCAGTGGCTTTCGACCGAAGCACTGGTAGTCGATGTTCAAGCTTGGGTGGATGACCCTTCTTCAAACTTCGGCTGGCTGATAAAAGGTCAGGAAAGTCTAAATGGTGCGATCTACACCGCCAGGCGCTTTCGCAGCCGGCATGGTACGGTTATAAACTCTCGGCCCAACCTTACTGTCAAGTTCACTCCGGCGGACCAAGTGAGCAGACCCGAGATCGTCTTCCCTCAGTATGTTGCCGGAGACGGAGACTCCACGAGAGTTATCCTTCGGAATAACAGTGCGGCGGCATCGACCGGGTTGGTCGCCTTTGTCGATGAGAATGGTGATCCGGCGCAGGTTTCGATTGGCGGAGTTCAAATGGACTCAGTACCGTTCTCGCTTGAACCCTGGGGATCAGTGGATATCAGTACTGATACCACCGGCGAGCTTACCGCGGGAGCCGTCGAGGTCTACGTCGAAACGGGCTCTGCATCCGATCTCGAGGGAACCGAGGTCTTCTTCCATGTGGGCAGTTACGTTTCGGTCACAGGTGCTCGCCCCGCAAAGAAATGGCAGGCCTACGTAAGCCGCAATAGTGGAGAGGGATCCGGGATTGCTGTGCAAAACCCCGACAGGATCCGGACGGCGATACTCAAGATGGCTGTGTTGGATTCGTTCGGGGTGGAAGTTGCGTCAGAGAACCTGACTCTTGAGCCGGGCCAGAGAATTGCCGAGTTTGTCGGAGAGGCGCAGTTCTTTAAGGACTATTTCGAACAGAATCCTGGTGATTTTTCGGGAACCCTGAACGTTGAGGTCATCGAAGGATTAAATGCGGCACTGATCGGACTTATCCAGAAAAAGCCTGGTGGTGAGCTTATAGCGATCGAGGCAACAAACAACCCTTTCCCTGGGGACTCGCAGCAATAGACTTGGGATGTGGAGAGGCTAACCTCAACACACCGAAGGTTGGCCTCTTTGCGGATTATCGTGAAGGGTGCTTCCAGCGGATCGACTCACGAAAAGCAGCTTCGCGGTTGTCGCCGCTGAACCCAGCATTGTGAAGTTCGACTTAACCTCGAGGGTTCATCCGTGGTAAACCTGTGTGCTTCGTGAGTCGGAAGATACGGGTTTCATTTATAGAATTTCTAAATGCAATTCCTTTGGGTTGGGGGTTCATGCACGGATCCCAACAGGGGTTGTTCGATCTGCTTTTCGATGTTCCCTCCGAGTGCGCTCGCCATTTGATGACCGGCGAGGCGGATGTCGGACTCATTCCGGTCGTCGAATACTTCAGAATCCCAGGCTTGAAAGTGATCCCGGATATTTCAATTGCCTCCCGTGGACAGGTAAAGAGCGTTCTTTTTGTCAGCAAGGTCCCGATTGATGAGGTCCAAAGGGTTGCCGTGGATAGTTCCAGCAGGACGTCTACAGCACTGCTGAAGATCCTCCTTTCGAAATTCTACGGCTGTAATTCTGTTGAGTACACTGAAACTCGTCCGAACGCTGAGAAGATGCTGCTGAATCACGATGCGGCGCTACTGATCGGTAATGCAGCCCTGCAAATACCACCTCAGAAGCGGTACGTTTACGATCTTGCCCTCGAGTGGGATCGTTTCACAGGCCTGCCTTTTGTATTTGCCTTTTGGGCCGTTCGGGATGGTGTGTGTCTGGGAGACTCCCTCGATGCGTTCTATCGTTCTCGGGAAGAGGGGATTGCAGCTATCGATGAGATCTCTTCAGCCTATTCCGATCGGCTTGGCTTGAATCCTTCCGAGATTCGCTCCTACCTTTCCTCTAACCTCGACTACTCGCTCGACGAGAAGAATTTGAAAGGTTTGCAGTTGTTCTTATCGCTGGCATATGGCTCAAATCTTGTAGATGAACCGGCGGTTCCGTTGACTTTTCTTTAGCCTGCATTCGCAGATTTCCATTCTCAAGCGTTAGTTGAGAGTGGATGAACCAGAAGACGCTGGACTTATTGGCTCTGAGTCTCTCGCCCGGGCTCGGTACAATTCGTCTCAATTCACTGCTTGCGAGGATCGGAGGTCCCGCTGAGATCCTGAGTTTGTCAGGGCAGAACCTGGCGAGGTTAGGGCTTTCGACGGAGACGCGTGTATATATCAGGAACGGCTGCGCACGCAGGGATGCAGAGAACGTGTTTGACTATGCCGAGAAACATGAGATCAAGCTGCT
>JAUWTT010000413.1 GCA_030614585.1 Acidobacteriota bacterium | reverse complement strand
GCGCATTCTTCTTAGCGCAACGATAGAATTGGCTACTTTCTCCCGGAAGGCGAAGTAACGATCCTCGGTTCTCGCGAAGTCCCCGTCATCCGTGATGAGTCCGTCCATCCTGAGTAAACGTTTCGACTCTTGAACTTGATCGAGGGATTCCTTGCCGGATCTTGTCGCCTTTTCGACGAGTTGATTTAGCGTCCACATATACTCATAGTCTTCGAATCCGTCTCGCAAGGCCGTCAGCCGGATCGAAGGATAAGGCACACCTTCCGGCCCCGGATAGAGGAGGTAGCCGTCGCCGTTGTACCTTCCAAAACTATTCGGATCCCAGGGTGCGTTAGGCCAGCGCTCTGCTATATCTTTGCCAAGATTACGACCCCAGTGGTTGGGAGACCAGTACTCGAATCCCTGGACACCATATTTCCAGCAGAACATTGGGATGATTCTGGCATCGAGCAGTGGATACTCGATGAAGAGATTGGGGTTGTCTGCCGGACAACAGCAAACGGCAAGCCATGCTTCCGTGCCTTCGCTTTGGAGAGGCGCCACTCCGGTCTGATGATAATGTGCTATGTAAACGTCGAAAACGTCGACAAAGCCTTGAAGAGCTTGAACTCCCGCGGGCTCGCTGAGGCACTGGATAATCCTCAGTTCTGGTGCTGCCGCTCTAATTGCTCTCGACATCTTCTTCACCTCGGGCCAGGCCGACTCCGGAGCTTCGTCGTAGACATAAACATAGGCTCGATCGATCCAGCCCTTGCTTCGTAGATGGTCCCCAAATGCCTTGAGTCTCTCCGTAAATTCGGTGATGAACTCTGCGGTGTAATGCTCTTTTCCCTGGCGTTTCAGGTTGGGAGCCGTGCCCATAATGAATACGTTCATCCCCTTGCTGAACAGGCGTTCAAGGCGACTATCCATCTCTGAGAAGTCGAACCGGCCGGTCTCCCGGCTTTTCCGCAAACCCTGCGCCACAGAACCACCCGGGCCCAGACGGTGCTGGAGCAGGATGTCCTGATACCTCTTGAGGTAGTTGTCGAGTTGAGCACGATCCTCAGCCGAGTCATCGAGCTGGTAAAATGAACTGATAGCAGGTCTCCCCAGCCAGGTGAGCGTACGCAGGTGAGTTTCGTCTTTTAGAGCAAAATCCCAAACAGTAACAGTGAGTGAAACAAAGGACGGCTTCATGCCATCCGGTCGGACTGTAACGGCCCCATGATAAGTCCCTGCAACTGAATCGACTTTCGTTTGCAAGGTCACCCACAGGGATACCCTTGAGCCTTTTTCGACGGTGAACCGGCCGGCCGGCATCAGGGGGTCGGGATACTGCCCAATACGTTCGACCGGGTAGACAGGGGTGATCGCCGTCTCAACGTAGTCGACTCGCCTCCAACTCAGTGCGTCTGCTGGAATGACATGATTTCCTGACCCCTGAAGAGCTGAGAACTCGACACTTTCAATGGTGATATCACGCCAGGGCGCCTCGATGATGATCTGAAATCCTTCACACTCGTTCTGGGCCAATGAAAGCGTTGCCTGTTTCGTAGTCGTTGCTGAGCCTTCGGTATCAGGAAAGATCTTTTCCAGAGCGGACGCCACCTTCAGACGATAGCCTGAGGAATTTTCCGGTTCCGGACTCAGACTGGAACTGAACAAGGTTGTGCATGAAACCAGGATTAGCATAGGTAGGCTCGAACTTCTCATGTCAGTGATCCTCGCAGGGTTGGGTATCTATCCTAAGCCCGCGACCTGAGATAGGCAACTGATGTGGTGGGAGGTTATCGCAACGAATGCCGTTGAGTCCGTAGGTTGGGTCGTCTTTGTCAGCGTTAACAGGCGCCCGTCGTGGCAATGTCCTCAGGAGGAGAATATCGAACTGGTCATATGACCGGTCAGTATGATACGTTATGCCTAATAATGAATGCAAGTCGAACCATAACAGCGACCGAGTTTAAAGCCCGGTGTTTGGAAATACTCGATCATCTCGAACCCGATGGAATCGTGGTCACCAAACGGGGACGCCCTGTAGCACGGGTACGACCCGAACGTGCCATCCGGAACGAGCAGTTCATCGGATCGATGAAGGATTCTATTGTGGTCAAGGGCAACATTCTCACTACGGGAGAAACCTGGGATGCTGAATCTTGATACCCATATGGTCGTGGCCCTGTTGGAGGGTGATCTAACCGAAGAGGAACGAACCGCTGTGCTGAGTCACCGGCTTTCCATTTCTTCGATCGTGAACTGGGAATTGGCAAGGCTGGTCCAGTTGGGACGCCTCGAAATGGATCTCGCGTTAGACCGTTTTAAAGATTTTCACCGCAGTCTGGTCGTCTTCCCTATAACTCTTGAGATTGCGGTCCAGAGCACACGGCTCGACTTCCAATCCGACCCTGCCGACGAGTTGATTGCCGCAACCAGTATCGTCCATCAACTCCCGTTGCTTACGCGCGACCGTCGAATACGAAAGTCTCGCCTCATCCGGCTAGTCGGCTAGCCAATCCCTGCCCGGGGTCAAGGCACAGGTGAGTAACCGGATCTAAAGGAATTTGGAACACCCACCTTGCAGGATGCCATCCGGGCGGTAGAGATCCGATACTCGTGCGCCTTGGGCCCTTATTGTTAAGAGACTTGTGCCTCACTCATCGTCGCTGACAGGGATAACGGGAAACGTCGTCAAGGTTGGAACTTCTTGTGGGAACTGGATCGCCCGATCAACGTTCTGGCAGAGTGTCGCGGCTGCGATCGGTACCGGCCTCTTCAAGGTCAGGCTACCAGAATCAGGCGAAGATCCATCACGTTCGTGTAGGTCGGACCTGTAATGAGTAGACTGTCTATCCGTCTGAAGTAGTTGTACGAATCATTCTCGCGAAGGAACTGTTCGGCATCGAGGCCTTTTCCCCGCCCCTCGCTGACTGTGTTCCCATCTGCCAATGCTCCCGCCGCATCCGTTGGGCCATCGGTTCCGTCGGTTCCAGCACTCAGCACCACCACTCGGTCCAATCCGTCGATGTCAATCGCCGCAGCCAGAACAAACTCCTGGTTGCGCCCCCCCAAGCCCTTCCCCCGGATTGTCACGGTGGTTTCTCCACCCGATATCACGCAGGCAGGGGGCGAAACCGGGTTCCCTGAGAGTCTGATCTCTTTTGCCACAGCCGCGTGGACTTTGGCCACCTCCCTGGTTTCACCCTCGATCAGGGTTGAAAGCACCAGACTCGTGTAGCCCAATTCCCCGGCCTTGTCTCTGGCTGCGGACACAGCGAGTGCGTTGCTGCCAATAATCACATTCTGTGTCTTCTCAAAGGCTGGATCACCCTCCTTGGGAGTCTCGGCAATCACTCCGGCGGCCCCCTGTTTCAGGATAGCCAGTACGTTCTCCGGAACTCGCGCCACCAAGTCGTACCTGTTCAGAATCTTCAGACAGTCGTCAAAGGTGCTCCGATCAGGGACCGTAGGACCCGAGGCAATGCTGTCGAGGTCATCACCTACGACATCGGACAAAATCAGAGACACGAGTGTTGACGGGTACACCAGACGGGCAAGGCGCCCCCCTTTGACCCTGGACAGGTGCTTCCGGATGGCGTTAATTTCGTGAATCGTCGCTCCACACTCGAGTAGCAGACGAGTTACCTGCTGCTTGTCCTGGAGGGTCAAACCCTGGGCAGGGTATGGAAGCAAGGCCGATCCCCCTCCCGAAATCACACAAAGAACAAGGTCCCGCTCCCCTGATTCCTCCAATAGTTGGATGATCTTCCTTGTCCCTGCGACTCCGGCCTGGTTCGGGACAGGATGACCGGCTTCCTGGATTTGGACAACCTTGAGGGGAAGCGAATGGCCATCCTTGACGTTGATGGCCCCCTTTCGGATCGCCCCGCCCAGCACCGCCTCGAGCGCTCGAGCCATCGCCGCACAGGCCTTGCCGAAGCCAATCAGAATGAGGTTCTCGTAATCCGCTAATGAATAGGCTCTGTCCGCGACGGTCAGAACTTCGCCGTCCAGATCGACAAATCGCCGAATCGCCGTTGCCGGGTCAACCGGCTTCAGGCCGGCGTTGAAGATTTCAATGGCATCCTGCCTGAGTTGTTTCAGGTCTCGATTCATGTTTCGCACTTACCCCATGGACCAAGAGGTGCAATTCGCCCCGATTACCAATAACGGATAACCGATTACTACTTACTCCCTACTGCACTCCCAAACAACCACCGAAAGGAGGCTAACCTTCGACGTCGTCACCGTACTGCCGATTCTCGGAATGACAGGCTGGAAGCCTATCTTCCCGCCACCCGTTGATTCACTCACTACTTACTACTTACTACTTACGGCTCACTACTTGCTGCTCAGATTACCGATCACCGATTACCGCGTGATACTCCTGCAGGCTCTTCACGGTCAGTTCGTTTCGCTGTAACGCCCGAATTGCACTTACCGCGGCTCTTGCGGCCGAAAGCGTTGTAATGCAAGGAGTTCGATACTGCGTCGATACTCTCCGTATCGCCTTTTCATCGAAGAATGACTCTCTTCCAAGGGGAGTGTT